>NZ_CP022412.2:3351922-3656642 GCF_002222615.2 Bacteroides caccae
CATATCATCAGCTTCTGCCTTCAACTGAGCTTCAATCTGCTGCTTTATCGCAGCTAAATTGGTGTTGAGTTTAGACAATATCTCGATAGCTTTTCCTTCACCGTCGCGGAGCATTCCCAGAAGCAGGTGTTCAGGGCCTATATACCTACTTCTCAATCGATTAGCTTCTTCTTTACTATAGACGATAATGTCGGAAACTCTTTGTGAGAATTGATTATTCATACTTCTTCCTTTTCTTCTAAGGGTTATTTACTGGCAAATATACGCATTAAATCAGGTTTGTATTGCAATATTTGCTTTATTTCTTATATCTACAAATGGCGTGCCATAAAAACAGTGTATTTGTATTATATATATAAGGTATAACAAATATCAGACTATTTATTACTGTTATTAGCCTTGTTTTATTTCTAATATTTATTGTTTTTCTCATTTTGTTTTCGTATTTTAAAGTTTAGCTAAAGATCCTACAAGGAAAGCTTTAGGATGTCTATGAGAAGAATAAAACTTTCTTCCTAAAAACTTTCGTATATCGGGGAAAAGTAGTACTTTAGCGTGGTTTTTCACAAACCGTAGAATGTATAATTAATAATCATTTTAAATGCTTGAACAAGACAGAATTATAAAGATTAACATCGAGGAGGAAATGAAGTCATCGTACATTGACTACTCCATGTCGGTCATTGTTTCACGTGCCCTTCCGGATGTTAGAGATGGATTTAAGCCCGTTCACCGTAGAATTCTATACGGAATGATGGAACTGGGTAATACTTCAGATAAACCTTATAAAAAATCAGCCAGAATCGTGGGTGAGGTACTGGGTAAGTATCACCCTCATGGAGATTCTTCTGTTTATTTTGCAATGGTGCGTATGGCTCAGGAATGGGCAATGCGTTATCCCTTGGTAGATGGACAAGGTAACTTTGGTTCTGTGGATGGTGATAGCCCTGCTGCTATGCGTTATACAGAAGCACGTCTTAATAAGTTGGGTGAAGCAATGATGGATGACCTGTACAAGGAAACCGTTGATTTTGAGCCTAACTTTGATAATACGTTGGTAGAACCCAAAGTAATGCCGACGCGTATCCCAAATCTTCTTGTGAATGGAGCATCTGGTATTGCAGTAGGAATGGCTACTAATATGCCCCCGCACAACCTTGTGGAAGTAATTGAGGCATGTGACGCATATATCGATAATCCGGAGATTACTGTAGAAGAGTTGATGAACTTTGTTAAAGCGCCGGATTTCCCTACAGGTGGGTATATATATGGTGTAAGTGGGGTACGTGAAGCATATCTGACAGGTCGTGGACGTGTGATCATGCGTGCTAAAGCTGAAATTGAAATAGGACAGACACATGACAAAATCGTAATCACTGAGATTCCTTATAATGTAAACAAGGCAGAATTGATTAAGTATATAGCTGATCTTGTTAATGATAAAAGAATAGAAGGAATTTCGAATGCCAACGATGAGTCTGACCGTGAAGGTATGCGTATTGTTATCGATGTGAAACGTGATGCAAATGCTAGCGTAGTGCTGAATAAGCTCTATAAAATGACTGCTTTACAGACATCTTTTGGTGTAAACAATGTTGCATTGGTTCATGGGCGTCCTAAAACATTAAATTTAAGAGACCTAATTAAATATTTCATAGAGCATCGTCATGAGGTTGTTATTCGTCGTACTGAATTCGATCTTCGCAAGGCGAGAGAACGTGCACATATTCTTGAAGGCTTAATTATTGCTTCTGATAATATTGATGAAGTAATCCGTATTATTCGTGCTGCTAAAACTCCTAATGATGCCATTGCTGGCTTAATAGAACGATTCAACCTGACAGAAATTCAGTCCCGTGCAATTGTAGAAATGCGTTTGCGTCAGTTGACAGGTCTTATGCAAGATCAACTTCATGCAGAGTACGAAGAAATAATGAAGCAAATCGCTTATTTGGAAAGTATTTTGGCTGATGATGAAGTATGCCGCAAGGTAATGAAAGATGAATTGTTAGAGGTTAAAGCCAAGTATGGTGATGAACGTCGTTCTGAGATAGTTTATTCTTCAGAAGAATTTAACCCGGAAGACTTCTATGCTGATGATCAGATGATTATTACAATTTCTCATATGGGTTATATCAAACGTACCCCATTAACCGAATTCCGTGCACAAAATCGTGGTGGAGTAGGTTCAAAGGGGACAGAAACTCGTGATGAAGACTTTGTTGAGCACATTTATCCGGCTACAATGCATAACACTATGATGTTCTTTACACAAAAAGGTAAGTGTTACTGGCTGAAAGTATACGAGATACCTGAAGGTACAAAGAATTCCAAAGGACGCGCTATTCAGAATTTGCTAAATATCGATTCAGATGATAATGTAACTGCATACTTGCGTGTGAAGAACTTAGATGATTCAGAATTTATCAATAATCATTATGTATTGTTCTGTACCAAGAAAGGTGTAATCAAAAAGACGTTACTTGAGCAATATTCTCGTCCTCGTCAGAATGGTGTAAATGCTATTACTATTCGTGAAGATGACAGCGTAATCGAAGTTCGTATGACAAACGGTAACAATGAGATCATTATTGCTAATCGTAACGGACGTGCTATTCGCTTCCATGAAGCTGCTGTGCGTGTAATGGGACGTACTGCAACAGGTGTACGTGGCATAACATTGGATAATGATGGACAGGATGAAGTAGTTGGAATGATTTGTATCAAAGATTTGGAAACAGAATCTGTAATGGTTGTTTCTGAACAGGGATATGGTAAACGTTCTGAAATAGAAGATTATCGTAAAACCAATCGTGGAGGTAAAGGTGTAAAAACTATGAATATTACCGAAAAGACTGGTAAACTGGTAACAATCAAATCTGTAACTGATGAAAATGACTTGATGATTATCAATAAATCTGGTATCACAATCCGTCTAAAAGTAGCAGATGTCCGTATTATGGGACGTGCAACTCAAGGTGTCCGTCTGATTAATCTTGAGAAACGTAACGACCAAATAGGCTCGGTATGTAAAGTAATGACAGAAAGTCTTGAAGATGAAATTCCTGCTGAGGAAAAAGAAGGAACAATTATAAGTGATCCTAATGCAGATACACCGAATGCTGAAGACGTCACGGACGTAAATGAAAGTAATAACGATATTGAAGAATAGACATAATATTAATAATTAATCAAACAACAATCATGAAAAGAGTATTATTTTCGATGGTTTTATTGATGGCTGTTAGCTTCTCATTTGCTCAGATGAAGAATGTAAAAGAAGCAAAAAGCATTGCCAATGATGTGAAACCTAATTTTAAGCAAGCTGAACAGCTGATTGAAGAGGCTATGAAGAATCCTGAAACTAAGGATCTTGCTGACACATGGGACGTTGCTGGATTTATTCAGAAGCGTATCAACGAAGAGCAAATGAAAAATGCTTTTCTGAAAAAACCGTACGATACATTAAAAGTATACAACAGTATTTTGAAGATGTATGAGTACTATAATAAATGCGACGATTTGGCTCAGGTACCTAATGAAAAAGGTAAGATTAAAAACAAATATCGTAAAGCAAATGCTTCTAGTATGTTGGCTGAACGCCCTAATTTGATTAATGGTGGTATCCAATATTTCAATTTGGATAAGAATAAGGAAGCATTAAAATTTTTCGCTACTTATGTAGAATCAGCTTCTTATCCGATGTTGGCTGATAAAGAGTTAGCTAAAAATGATACACTTCTTCCTCAAATTGCATATTATGCAACATTAGCGGCTGATAGAGTAGGCGATAAAGATGCTATTATCAAGTACGCTCCTTCAGCATTGTCTGATAAAGATGGAGGTAAGTTTGCTATGCAGTTAATGGCAGATGCTTATAAAGCTAAAGGTGATACTGCTGCATGGATTAAATCTTTGGAAGAAGGTATTCTTAAGTTTCCAGGAAATGATTATTTCTTTGCAAATCTAGTTGATTATTATAATACTTCTAATCAAGCTTCTAAAGCAATGGAATTTGCTGATAAGATGTTAACTAATGATCCTAATAATAAGTTATATTTATATGTGAAGGCATATCTTTATCATAATATGAAAGAGTATGATAATGCAATCGAATACTACAAAAAAGCTATTGCTGCTGATCCGGAATATGCAGAAGCTTATTCTAATGTAGGTTTAGTGTATCTGATGAAAGCACAAGATTATGCAGATAAAGCAACAACAGATATCAATGATCCTAAGTATGCTGAAGCTCAAGCGGCAGTGAAGAAATTCTATGAAGAAGCAAAGCCCTTCTATGAAAAAGCTAGAGCTTTAAAACCTGACCAGAAAGATTTATGGTTGCAAGGTCTTTACCGTGTATACTATAATTTGAATATGGGTCCGGAATTCGAAGAAATTGATAAGATGATGAAATAATATATTTCTTTGATGAAGAAAAAGAAGGTTACACAAAAGTTGCCTTCTTTTTTTATGCTTTTTAAAAATATGAGTTCATTAAGAAACAGCAAAAGGGAGCAAAGTTTATTTATTGCTCCCTTTTGCTATTAAACATAATGTTGATTATTCCACTGTTTAAAACACTAAAATTCTATTTCTTTTGATCATCCGTTCATAACAAGTAACGGCGTATCTGAATGAAAAATCATCTTACGAGCAATACTTGGATTGAATAATCGAGCGAATATATTTCTTTTGTATGAAGTCAATGCGATTATATCTATTTGATTATCTTTGATATATTGTTCAAGTCCTTTTAGTAGATTATCACTCATTACGACATCATAATGGATTTCAAGCCCTGGGTATTGCTTGTGAAAATATTCTTTTATGCCAACAAGTTTTATTTCATTCCACGTATCTTTTGATTCAGCAAGATGTATCAAAGATACTGAAAAATGAAATGACTTCCAACTATTGAAAAATGCATCAAAAGCTATTAAATCTCTTTGATCGAAATTAGTTATAAAAGCGATCTGTTTTACCTCACTGAATTGTTTGAATGGTGTATTCTCCGGAATAGCTAATACGGCTGTACGATTTCGGTCAATAACCTCAGCAGTTACACTGCCAATCAGATCTATATCTTTTTGATTTTTTCCTCGTGTCCCCATAATGATGAGTTTAGGACGTTGCTCTTTAGCGTATCTCAATATTTCTTCTTCTGGAATGCCTTCACGTAAAATACAGCTATATTTGACATCTGGAAATTCCCCCGATTCAACTTTATCTTTTATTTTATCAGATAAAGCTTTGAGATCAGAATGAACTTTGTGAATAATTGTTTTTACAGATTCTTCATCTCCAATTTGATAGTTGAATACATCTCCGTATGGCAATGACGATGCATATATAGGTGTAAAATATACATGCAACAAAATAATCTCTGCGTTCTCTGTTTTAGCTAGGTTGAAGGCAAATTCACATGCTTTCATCGAATAACTAGAGAAATCGACCGGAATTAAAATCTTATTTGATTTTTCTCCTTTTTTTGTTTCCTTCTCTCCTACTATACTTTCCGATAGCCAAGCAGAGCTTTCTGTGATTTTCAGTGCATGCGGTAGATCGCTTTCCTTAATTCGTAAGCGTACTCCAGAGGATACAACAGGCTGTATTTGGTTCACATTATGAATGTATGTCTCAATACCTTCATTTTCAAGTACATTTTTTAGAATCTGAGCTTTGGTATATGTCAGAATTGCTAGAGTTACTAATTTGTCTTCCATAATTGATACATTTTGAAGGTGAACAAATAAGAAATCCCAATTGTTTAACGCAATTGGGATTTCTGTTTGCTATATTTTAAACTTGCACAGATTCGGTAGCCTGTTCTTTTTGCATACTCATATTCAATTCATCTAGAATCTTTAAAGCCCGATCGAGAACTGTTGTATCGTCTAACATAACAAGCCCACCATCTGGACCGGGCTCAAGATGTATTCCGACACTTTTTCCCTCCTTGAAATTATGGCCTCCGAAAAAGTTTCGCACAGTATCTACGTGTAAACCAAGTTCGTCTGCTATTCGATGCATGCTACCGCTGGGCAATGAATCTTTAATCTTACGAAGTTCATTAAATGTTATTGTTCTCATGTCTCATAAATTTAATGGTTAGTACTATGTGATTTTTTATCACGCTATAAACTTAAGCAAAAAAAAAGATAAAACAAATTATTTGCTTATCTTTTTTTTCAAAATTGATAAAATCTATTAATACCTTTTATATCACTTCAATAGCAGAAGCTGGGACCCATCCTACTTTTCCATCTTCTAAGTGAATTTCTTTCCATTCTTTCATAGAATTGTCTTTGACGTTTACCTTTCTTCCTTCATGAAGAATAAATAAACTAGTACCACTTTCACTTGGAGTACTTCGCACTGTGACACTCGGATTCATAACTATCGCTTCGTTACGGTTTACCAAATTTTCTTTTTGTTGTGAAGCAAAAAGATTAGAGCATACTGTGATTATTAAAAAGATAATCCCTGAAATGAAGCCTATCTTTTTCCACATAATCTGTTTTGAAAATATAAAGAAGTAGAGAGATACTATCAGTAGAATGAAAGAAACAATTCCCCATGTGGCCCATGCATCTACACTCATACAATTAATCAAAGACTTAGTCCATGAGATAAAAAAGACTTCAGGAGTAGGTTCTACTTTATCTATTGTTTTGGCACGTGCTACTTCGAGATTAGCACGGATGTCGCTATTTCCCGGTTGCAAAAGCAAGGCACGTTCGTAATTAAGAACCGCCTTTGCTATTTCACCTATTTTATAATAACTATTTCCGAGGTTATAATAAACTTCAGATGCTTCTCTATTCTTTAGTAATGCTTCGTATATTTGAATGGCAGCCGCATAATCTTCTTTTATATATGCGGAATCTCCTTTAGTTTTTGTCACATCTTCCAATTTGTTATCAAGAAGTGTATGTGTATCGACATGGATAGAATCAGCTTCGTTTATTTGTCTGGGTTCAATGCTCAGTGAATCTTGCGCGAAGCAAGTTACCGACATTGATAAGAATATAAAAAATAATATTTTTTTCATGACACAATCTCTTCTAAGTTAATGTTTTATTGAATTCTCCATTTTGCTTATCACTTCTATTGAAGATGAATAAACTTTATCCATTGCCTGATTTTCATCTCCCGGAGCAAAACGGGCAAATTCACAGTCATTCAATGCATTCAGGAATTCCTTAATTAGCTCTTCACTCACTCCATGATTTCTCAATTTTTCCTCAATATTATCTTTAGACAAACGGGATACCGGAATATTCAGTTTATCACTGATATAGCCCCACAATGCTTTCAAAACTTCATCATAGAAAGCATCTTTCTTATTTTCAGAAAGCAGTTTACCAGCCAGCTTCATACGTTTTATTGCTACTTTATTAGCCTTCTTCGTTCTCATCTTCGCTACATTGGCATTCTCTGCTGCTTGTTTGCGATAAATTATAAAGAAAAGAATAAAGGCAAGAGCCGGAATAATATAGAATAGCCAGTACGACATTGAACCATAGAAGAAGCTTCCTTTAGGTTGAAAAGTCACTTCGTTTTGTTTAATATAGCGAATATCTTCACCCAAGACTTTCAAATCCTCCTTATTGGTGAAGTTAGCAATAACTTGATCTGCATTTCCTGCACCTTTCTCTACGTTTATTACATAATCTTCTGTATTCAGAGTTTTATAAGATTTGGAACGGATATCGAAATAACTAAAAGATACACCCGGAATTTTATATGTTCCGGCATGTCTAGGGATTGCTAAATATTCAATGACTTTATTCCCAGTAAGCCCTTCTTTTGTTAATCTCACCTGATTATCAACTTTAGGATCGTACACTTCAAAATCATCTGGAAATTTGATTTCCGGATTGGAAATAAGTTTCAGATTACCCGTTCCGGAAATCACTAATTTAATAGTTATTGCATCATTCGTTTTTAACTCCTTACTGTTGATAGAAGAAGAAATGTTGAACTCTCCTACTCCACCTAAGAAGTTTGTCGGTTTACCAGCCGGAAGTGGATTAACATTGATGGCTATTTTAGGAGTTGTGATAGGCTTCTTAATCTCTATAACATTGTTTCCTCCATTAAAAAAAGCATCAAAAGGATCGGCTGACTGTACTGGTTTATTTACCGTCATTTGGAACTGTGCAGGCTCTATAAATAGTTTGCCCGACTGTTGTGGAAAGAGCACGAATTGGCGATAAACAGTTGTATAGTAGTTACGACCTTTATAATGCTCAGGTGTCCATCGAGCATTTGTAGTCATTTCGATTTCCTGTGAATGAAAACCCTTGAAGTCAGGTAACTTGGCATTATTAAGCTGTAAGTTAGATTCTCTGGTATATATTTTATATGTCAATACGAACGCTTCCTGCTCATAAACATTTGTCTTACTTGCAGTTGCTGTAATAAACAAATCTTGGTTAGATACACTTGCATTCGATGAAGGCTGTATGGAAGAACTATTATCATTATTCCTCCTGCTACTATTATGATTTTGATCTTGTGGCAATACTTTTATTTTCACTGAGTTAGATATCATTTGATTACCGTCAGCTACTATTGAAGCACCAGGAACAGTAAACTCACCAGCAGTATTGGCCATCAATATATAAGTGAAAGTAATACTACTAGTAGATGATACACTACCATTCACAATCTGAGTACTACTTTGTTCTGATCGGCTTGGCCCCATTAAAACATCAAATCCTTTGATAGAAGGAGCACGAAAATCTTTTACTTTCTGTGTTGTAACCGTATACGATAGCCTAAATTGATCGCCTACCACCACCACGTCCGGAGCAGAAGCAACAAACGACACTTTATCAGCGAAAGTTTGGGTGCTATATGCCATCAATGTCATTAATATAATAATTAGTTTTCTCATTGCTTATGAAATTTATATCGTCAACTTAATATTACCAGTCTTTTTCCAAACGCCCACCTTGCAACACTTTCTGTTGTTTCTTCACTTTATCCTGCACATCCTTTTCATCCTGCATCACAGAATTAAGTAATTGTTCTGCATTCTCCTTCGACATTTGATTGTCTTTCTTTTCAGATTTTGGAGGTTGTTGCTGATCTTTCTTTTCATCCTGTTTTTGATCATTCTGTTTGTCTTTATTCTTATCTTGTTGTTGATCTTGCTTCTGTTGCTGGTCTTTGTTTTGATCTTGATTTTGGTCCTGATTCTGCTGTTGATCTTTCAGCATTTTCTGGGCAAGTGCCAAATTATATCGAGTTTCATCGTCAGCTGGATTATTGCGTAACGACATTTTATACGCTTCTACTGCTTTTGCATAATCTTTACCAGCTTGAAAAAGAACCCCCATATTATGATAAATATGAGCCAGTTTCATTTTGTCTTTTTCGATTTTGCCGGCAGCTACATATTGTTCCATAGCATCCTGAAACTTTTGTTGCTGTGAGAGAGTATTCCCCAGATTATACATGGATACTGTCGACTTAGGGTTTACTTCTAAAGCTTTCCGATAATTCACCTCCGCATCTACAAATACGCTGTCATTAAACAAACGGTTTCCTTTACGGATGTAGTCACGCTCTGCTTTCTGTGCCGAGACACTGGCTACCGATAGTAGAAAAATAGTGAATAGAATATATTTACTTCTTAACATATGCATAGCTATTTCTTATTAGAAAATAGGTGAACGTTTTTGAACAAAGGATTTTTACGATCTAGAATTAACAATTCTGCTAACAATAATATTAAAATAATCCATGCAATAGCTTGAAACTGTTCGTTAAACTCTGTATACACTTTCGACTCAACATCTGATTTCGCCATTTTATTCACTTCCTGATTAATAGCTTTCTGAGCAGAGTTAGTATTATCTACTCGTACATAAATACCTTTTCCTTCTTTGGCAATTTCCTGACACATAGCTTCGTTTAAGCGTGTGACAATAACATTCCCTTCACGGTCACGACGATAATCATTTGTACCTTCTATGGGAATAGGTGCACCATCAGGCATACCCACCCCTAATACACTTACTTGAATACCTTTTTCAGCTGCAACTTTAGCAGCTTCTACAGCTCCGCCTTCATGGTTTTCACCATCTGTAATTACAACAATGGCACGTCCCACTCCTTCTTGAGGTGTAAAACTCCGTACAGCCAAATTAATAGCTTCTCCAATAGCCGTACCTTGTTTAGAAATCAATGAAGGACTAATCGACTCCAAAAACATCTTGGCAGAAATATAGTCGCTGGTAATCGGTAACTGTGTAAATGCATCTCCTGCAAATACAATCATACCGATTTTATCATTATCCAGTTCATCAACTAACCTGGAAATTAATCTTTTAGCTTTTTCCAGACGACTTGGCTGTACGTCCTGTGCCAACATCGAATTTGAAATATCCAAAGCAATAATAACTTCTACCCCTTTACGCTTCACTGTTTCCTGTTTGGAGCCAAACTGAGGACGTGCTAATAATACAGAGAACAAGCCGATAACAACAAATATTATCCAAAATTTTATATCCGGACGATATTTGGATACATCAGGCATCAACTGGGCCAGTAAAACCGGATCACCAAAACGTCGAATATTTTTTCTTCTCCTGTAATTGGAATACAAGTAGAAAACTGCTAAAAAAGGTAATAGCAACAATAAATATAAATATGTAGGTTCTTCAAATCGGAACATTTTCTTCTTATTTTACGATTGACAAATAACGATTGACAAACATCCTTATGGAATCTTTTTGAGTATTGAGTTACGCAATAACACTTCTAATAACACACAAAGGAAAGCCGCCAATGCAAACCACTGATATTCTTCGTCCCTCTTACTATACTCCTTTACATTCAGTTTAGTTTTTTCCAGTTTATCAATTTCCTCATATACTTCTTTTAGTTTCGAGTTACTCGTAGCCCTAAAATAGTTACCATCGGTTGTACCTGCAATCTGTGTCAACGTTTTCTCATCAATTTCCACCGGCATATTTACATATTGCACCGTATTTCCAACTGGATAGGGATAAGGTGCCATACCATTCGTCCCCACCCCAATAGTATACACGCGAATACCAAAACTTTTGGCTATCTCAGCAGCCGTCAATGGAGAAATATCCCCTTTGTTATTAGTACCGTCTGTCAATAAAATAATCACCTTAGACTTTGCCTTACTATCTTTCAGTCGGGTTACTGCATTTGCTATTCCCATACCTACTGCTGTACCATCTTCGATAAGGCCACATTTGATATTATGAATCATATCCAATAAAACAGCATGGTCGACAGTAAGCGGACATTGAGTGAAAGTTTCACCTGCAAATAAAGTTATACCGATATTATCGTTAGGGCGGCCGTTAATAAATTCAGCAGCTACATCCTTTGCAGCTTCCAACCGATTCGGCTTTAAATCCTCGGCTAACATACTAGTAGATACGTCAATAGCGAGCATTATATCAATCCCTTCTATTTCGCTATTCTGCCATTTATTAGTCGTTTGCGGACGTGCAAGCACTAGAATAACCAGCACTAAGGCAATAACACGCAATAAGAATGGAACATGCAACAAATAGTTCTTATAGCTTTTAGGTGTATGTGCATATACACGAGCATCCGAAATTTGAAGAGTTGCTTCACTTTTCTTTTGCCTCAGAATATACCATACAATATAAGGTATAAGTAATAATAGCAAAAACAGATATTCAATATTGGCAAAAATCATTTCATTTATGATTTAACAGTTTACTATTTAGTATTCAAGCTATATATACTTTTAAGCAAAAAGATTATATAGCTGCATACCTATATATATAAAGGTACCTATCAATGCGGTTGACAAAATTGCGATTCCGCAAATTAACAATACTTTTGTCCGTAAAGAACGCTTCTCTATAATTGTAATTTCCGTTGGTTGCGGTTTTTGATTTTCTTCTTCAGGTTGCTTCGTTTCATTAATAAAGTCAATAGCATTGATCAGATTGGCATCATTCTCGTTCATTTGCGGATCGTGCTTCGCGAACTTCACTAGATCGGCTGTCTGGAAAAGCTCCTTCAAATCAGAAATAGCTTCTTTATCCTTCATTTCTAATAGCTTGTCAATAATCTCAGATGAAGTCATTTCAAGCGCATTGAAACCAAAACGATCTTTTATATAGGTGCGAAGTGTATCAGTCAATTCTGTGTAATATTCCTTCGGTTGTCCTTTCTGCCATACTTTCTCATTCTTGATACGCTCTATCTCTTTCATTGCAGCCTGATGGGGCGGCAATTTAGGTTCTACCTTTATTTTGCGGATAATAGGTTTGTTATCCCGGATACGAACTATGAGATAAATCAATAGACCAAGTAAAGGCAAAGCCAAGAATGAACAGCCAATTAACCCATACCAGTCTTCCCATGCGAAAGGAGCTTTCATCACGGTTTTCTGTCCAAAAAATTGGTCTGGATGTAATGTGTCAACCGGTATTGAATATACTTTCAATGCCAAAGCTCTTGATCTATACTCTTTGCCATCTACTGTAACAGGCATTGGTGGTAGATAATACAAAGCCGAGTCAAAAGAAGTAACAGTATACTCTTGAGTAATCATCATACGCTGACGATCGTTCAAGAACTGAGTATCCGGCTTGGCAGTTTCTATAATTTCTACCCCTCGTACCAGTGTATCGGTATAAGCGGGAAAAACAGCCCGTTGCTTGGCATCCATAGCTACTTGTAATTGTATTTTCGCTTGTTCACCAATCAGTATCTGCAAAGAATCTATCTTTGCCTCCACTGTTACAGATTGTGCTCCTACTCTATCAATAGACAGTAAACATAACAATGCTATCAGAATAATATTTTTATTCATCTTTGATTTCATTAGTTTCGTTTGGCAAATAAATTCAACAATGCCTTTACGTAATCCTGGTCAGTTCTTACAGATACAGAGTCTACGTTACTTTTAGTAAATGTATCATTCAATTCTGTCTGTTTTTGTATCCACCAGTCGCGATGTGCCCGACGTACAGCTTTGGAAGAAGTATCAATCCATTGCTCATGTCCGGTTTCTGCATCTTTTATCCGCATCAATCCCACCGGAGGAAGATCACTGACTCTCCTATCATAAACCTGTAATGCTACTACATCATGTTTCCGGTTAGCAATAGTCAAAGCATTTTTGAAACTTTCCTGATCGATAAAGTCGGATAAAACAAACGCAGTACAGCGTCTTTTCATAACATTAGTCAGATATTCCAATGCAAGACGTATATTAGTGCGATGACTTTCCGGCTGAAAATCAATCAATTCACGAATAATATATAGAATATGCTTACGTCCCTTCTTGGGAGGAATAAACTTTTCTATCCGGTCTGAAAAGAATATCACACCGATTTTATCATTGTTTTGGATAGCAGAGAAAGCAAGAGTAGCGGCAATTTCCGTTATCATGTCTTTCTTTAATTGCTTGACCGTACCAAATTCTAAACTTCCGGAAACATCGACCATCAACATAACTGTCAGTTCGCGTTCCTCTTCAAACACTTTCACATAAGGTTTGTTGAAGCGCGCCGTCACGTTCCAGTCTATGTCACGTATGTCATCCCCAAATTGATACTCACGAACCTCCGAAAAGGACATTCCTCTACCTTTGAAAGCCGAATGATATTGGCCTGCAAAAATATTGTTAGACAATCCTCGTGTCTTGATTTCAATTTGGCGAACCTTTTTTAGTATTTCACTTGTTTCCATTTATAAAGTAGTTAAGTGGTAAGTAGTTAACTACCAATTAAGGTACTTCAACCTTATTCAAAATCTTACTGATGATTTCGTCCGAAGTCATACTGTTTGCTTCGGCTTCGTATGTCAGTCCAATACGGTGACGGAGCACGTCATGCGCAACAGCACGTACATCCTCTGGAATCACATAACCGCGGCGTTTAATGAAAGCATACGTACGGGCAGCTAAAGCAAGATTGATAGATGCACGAGGCGAACCACCAAATCCGATCATATCTTTCAATTCTTTCAGGTCATATTTTTCCGGGAAACGAGTTGCAAATACAATATCTACGATATAGCGTTCAATCTTTTCGTCCAAATACACCTGACGAACTACTTTTCGTGCTTCGATAATTTCCTCTGCCTTCAGAATTGGCTTTATATTGAACTTTTCTCCATTTATATTCTGGCGAATAATCAACTTTTCTTCCTCTAGTTTTGGATAATCGATAACAACTTTCAGCATAAAACGGTCAACCTGTGCTTCAGGAAGCGGATAAGTACCTTCTTGTTCGATAGGGTTTTGAGTTGCCAATACAAGAAAAGGCTCCGGTAATAAGAAAGTCTCTTTACCAATAGTAACCTGACGTTCTTGCATAGCTTCCAGCAAAGCACTCTGAACCTTGGCAGGAGCACGATTTATTTCATCGGCTAATACAAAGTTTGCGAAAATCGGTCCTTTTTGTACTTTAAACGATTCATCTTTCTGACTGTAAACCATTGTACCGATAACGTCAGCAGGCAATAAGTCGGGGGTAAACTGGATACGGCTATATTTAGCGTCAATCAAAGAAGCAAGAGTTTTAATAGCCAAAGTTTTTGCCAAACCAGGCACACCTTCCAAAAGGACATGGCCATCGGAGAGTAATCCGATAAGCAGTGATTCAACCAAATGTTTCTGACCAACAATGATTTGGTCCATACCTGTCGTAAGATTGGTAACGAAAGCACTTTGTCTTTCAATCCGCTCATTTAGCTCGCGGATATCAATTGATTCAGCCATAAATACTTAATATTTTATTATTTAATTCCCATTAATTTGATGTAAGCCTTGCCTGTGTATAAGGCTTTTTATTTTGCTTCCAAAAGTACGCCATATAATTAACGATTGCAACTAATTTTTATTAAAAAACAATGCGAAATCTTTAGATTAAGGTACTTTCATACGCTTTTGTACATCCATAACACTTCCCCCGACCAGTACAAGTAATGTATAGCCGGGGAGTAGATAGTTATAATTATTCTTTTGTAAGTTCCGGTATTTTGATTGTAGTACCATAAGGCACGTTATTCGGATTTTTAATCACATCCGGATTATGCTTCACTATATATGGCCACATCGCTTTTGTACCATAGAAACGTAAAGAAACTCTTGTTAAAGTTTCACCTTCCTTGATTGTATACTTTGTCTTTGTTCCTGTTATTTTATATGATGCAGAATCAGGATAAGCAGAAACTGAAGGTTGCTGCTGGACAGGCTTACTCTCAGTCTTTGCAGGAGTTAATATTTCTTCTTTTTTTACAATTAACTGTGGCTCAACAACGTTCTTCGGTGTAGTAACAGTTACCTCTACAACAGTATCTTTATGTTCAATAGTATCGGAAAGCTGCGCTTCAGTTCGAACAGGTTGAGTTGTTACAGGCGGCATATCGAGGGTATTCTTGTCAGATGAAGAAGAAAACAGGTCCGGATAATAGATAAATAAAATCACACCTCCACATAGTAACAATACTATGACGATTACAGCTATCAAATAAGGAACAGGAGATTTCTCCTTTTTAACAACCTCTTTTTTAGATATCGGGCTAACAGTAGTTTGTACAGAAGCTTTAGTCGGCTTTGTAATTTCCGACTGTGGTGATACAATTGGAATTTCGGGCTTTAGATTTGCTTTCAGAAGTTCTTGTTCAATAATCTGCTCTGCCGTAATTCTTTCTTTCTCTTTTACTGGTTGTTCTGGCTGTTGTTGTTCAACCATAAGTGATTCTTCAACCACTACTTTTTCTTCAATAGACTGTTCCGTTATTCGTTCCTCCTGAACCGTATCCACTTCTTCGGAAGAATCTTGTTCAGCAATCTGACTTTCATTTTCTACTATAGGATTAGAAGTATTCTCTTGACTTTCCTCCTTTTTATTATAATCTTCTATTGTTGAAGCAAGAATTTCCTCACCTACTTCTTCCTCTTCCACTTCTTCTACCGGAGTATCTTCCAATACTGTGTTTTCATTCAACACAACAGTCTCGAAATGTGCAAAAGGTTTATTAATTGTATCTCTCAAATTCGCGTCCGGAGAAAATGAAACCTTTGTATGCCCTTTTATCTGGAAACGTTCACCTGTGTTAACATTGACACTTTCCCGGCTATCTACATCGATAAGTTTGAAAGTTCCCAATCCTTTGATTTTTACAGTCTTCTCGTTTTCCAAGGCTTGTTCAATCAAGAGAAAAAACTCTTTTACGAACACCTCGGCATCCTTCTTGGTCATGCTATGTTTAGCAGCCAACAAGTCAGTAAGGTCTTGAATTGTTAGTCTTTCATTCATAACGGGAAATATTTATTTAAACTTATCTTTCAATGTATTGCTAGGTTTATAAGATAACACCAATTTGGGAGGAACCAACATACGTTGTTTACTTGCCGGATTAATTGAAATACGTTCCGCTTTCTTTTTTACTTCAAAAGAACCGAATCCTTGTACTGCAATCACGTTGCCTTCTTCCAGTTCTTGTACCATATCAGACAGTAAAGAACCTATTAATTCGGCAGTATCCTTAATGGTGTACCCCAGTCTTTCAGCTAGTTCAGATGTAAATTCCTTATTATTCATAGTCATTTATTATCTTTGCATATAAATCAAAATCGTCTGCATCTACTACTTCTACTTGATAAAACTTTCCGATCTCAAGCTCTTTTTCAGAACAATTAATCAATACTTCCGGATCTACTTCCGGCGAATCAAATTCAGTTCTTCCGATATAATAATCGCCTTCTAACCGATCAATGATAATTTTCATCTGTTTACCGACTTTTTCTGCACTCAACTCTGCCGATATGCCCTGCTGAATATCCATTAATTCATCAAGTCGGGCTTGTTTCACTTTTTGCGGAATAGAATCTTCATAAGTTTCTGCAGCATAAGTACCTTCTTCTTCCGAATAAGCAAAAGCTCCCATTCTATCGAAGCGTACTTTACGGACAAACTCCTTTAACTCTTCAAAGTCTTCCTCTGTTTCTCCAGGATGTCCTACCATTAAAGTTGTTCGCAGGTGAATACCAGGAACTTCTTTACGGAATTGTTCAATCAGTCTGTAAGTATCCTCCTTTGTCACTTGCCGACGCATCAGCTTCAACATATTGTCACTGATATGTTGCAAAGCTATATCCATATACTTGCAAACATTGCCACGTTCACGCATTACACGAAACAAGTCAATCGGGAAATGTGCCGGATACGCATAATGCAGACGAATCCATTCTACTCCTGGTATTTCCGAAATACGTTCAATCAATTCCGGAAGCATTTGTTTCTTATACAAATCAACTCCGTAATAAGTTAGCTCCTGTGCTATAACCTGAAACTCTTTCACGCCTTGCGACACCAGATACCGGACTTCATCCAAGATTTCTTCTATCGGTTTAGATATATGACGTCCTGTAATAATCGGGATAGCACAATACGAACATTTACGATCACATCCTTCCGATATTTTCAGATAAGCATAATGCTGCGGAGTGGTCAGCGTCCGTTCAATATACAACTCCTCATGATAGCTTTTCCCCAAATCATGCAAAAGTTCCTTCCAGTTGAATTTACCATAGAATTTATCTACTTGTGGTATTTCAATAGCCAGCTCCCTGAGATAACGTTCAGAGAGACACCCCATTACGAAAAGTTTCTTTAAGTCACCTTCTTCCTTTCTTTTGGCAAACTCCAGAATCATATTGATAGATTCTTCTTTGGCATCGCCGATGAAACCGCATGTATTGATGACTGCAATTTCCCCTTGTGGAGTTTCAGTATCATGAGTCACGCTATATCCTACTTCTTCCAGTTGACGCATCAACTGCTCAGAGTCCACCAAATTTTTAGAGCATCCCAAAGTGATTATATCTATTCTCTTTCTTTTCATGCATTTTCTCCAAACAAGGAATCAACAAATTCGTTTTTGCGGAATACTTGTAAATCCTCCATTCCTTCACCCAAACCGATGTATTTAACAGGAATCTTAAATTGGTCGGAAATACCAATTACAACACCGCCTTTAGCAGTCCCATCAAGTTTAGTGATAGCCATAGCGGTAACCTCCGTTGCCAGAGTAAACTGCTTGGCTTGTTCAAAAGCATTCTGTCCTGTAGAGCCGTCCAATACAAGTAATACTTCATCCGGTGCATCAGGCACTACTTTCTTCATTACATTTTTAATTTTGGTCAGCTCGTTCATCAGGCCGACTTTATTGTGCAAGCGTCCGGCTGTATCAATAATAACGATGTCAGCATTGTTGGCAACAGCAGAGCTAAGGGTGTCATAAGCTACCGATGCAGGATCAGCACCCATTTTCTGTTTAACGACAGGCACCCCTACCCGCTCTCCCCAAATCATCAGCTGTTCTACAGCAGCCGCACGGAATGTATCAGCGGCTCCCAAGTAAACAGATTTACCAGCTTTCTTGAATTGATAAGCCAGTTTGCCGATAGTTGTAGTCTTTCCCACTCCATTGACCCCTACTACCATAATCACATAAGGCTTTCTTTCGATCGGAACATCAAAATCAGCTACATCATCCGAGTTATTCTCGGTCAACAAAGCGGCTATTTCGTCACGTAATATATGATTCAATTCCTGAGTATTCACATATTTATCCGCAGCGGCACGTTTTTCGATGCGCTTAATAATATTCAAAGTCGTCTCTACGCCTACATCCGACGTAATCAACACTTCTTCCAGATTATCCAACACTTCGTCATCTACCTTTGACTTACCAGCCACGGCACGAGCGATTTTACTAAACACGCTCTCTTTGGTTTTAGATAACCCCTTATCTAAAGTTTCCTT
Source organism: Bacteroides caccae (assembly GCF_002222615.2). Lineage (NCBI taxonomy): Bacteria > Pseudomonadati > Bacteroidota > Bacteroidia > Bacteroidales > Bacteroidaceae > Bacteroides > Bacteroides caccae. The sequence continues at coordinate 3,370,738 of NZ_CP022412.2, forward strand.
CTTCTCCTTTGAAAAAAAACTAAAAAATCCCATATTGACAGTTGTTTGTATAATACATAATGCTACAAAGATATAACAAAGGATTGAAAAGTAAAAAAAAGAAGCAATAAAAAATCCCCTCATTGTTTGTCAATGAGAGGATTTTGTATTTATAGCGCGTATGCTATTTCAATTATTTTTTGAAAAAGTCTTGTACTTTTTCATTCGGAACCATTTGCTCATCAAAAACGTATGCTCCAGTCTTAGGAGATTTTACCATTTTGATAACCTTAGTATAAGCACGACCTTCTTTAGAGCCTTCGTGCAAACTTGCTACTGTTTTCTTTGCCATGGGTTATACTTCTTTATTATTTAATTTCCTTGTGTACTGTTACTCTTTTCAGAATTGGGTTGTATTTTTTCAACTCAAGTCTTTCTGTAGTATTCTTTCTGTTCTTAGTTGTGATATAACGAGATGTTCCCGGCATTCCACTGTCTTTGTGTTCTGTACATTCCAGAATCACCTGCACTCTGTTACCTTTTGCTTTCTTTGCCATTGTAAGTTTTCTCCTCTACGTTTAGCCGATTACTTTAATGCTTTTCCAATCACAATAACCTTTAGCCACAGCTTCAGTCAGCGCAGCATCCAGTCCTTTTTTGTTAATAATACGCAACCCGTTAGCGCAAATGCTAAGGCTGATCCAACAATCTTGTTCTACATAGTAGAACTTTTTATTAAACAAGTTCAAATCAAAGGTTCTTTTAGTTCTTCTCTTTGAGTGTGAAACATTGTTGCCAATCATGGCTTTCTTTCCGGTAATTTGACAAATCTTCGACATTTCTATCTTATTTTTATAGTTTTATATCTATACTTCTTTCAAACAGGACGCAAAGTAAGCACTTTTATCCGTATAAAACAAGAAATTCCTAAAATAATTCACTTCTGAATACCAATTTTCCCTTATTTGAGTAAATCCCGTAAAATTAATAACGCATTATTGCCGGCTCTTTCAATATTCATGGATCTTCCGCGATTTGTTTCCTGCTTGTAAGTACGAATTTCGTTTTTATAACCAGCAGCTATCCAAACTGTCCCTACCGGTTTTTCAGGAGTTCCTCCTCCGGGACCGGCTATGCCTGAAGTTGCCACAGCACAGTCGGTTTTCAATGCTTTCATCGCACCTTTTACCATTTCAATCACAGTTTCTTCACTAACAGCTCCATGCCGTTCCAAAGTTTCGGGAGAAACGTACAAGAGATTCATCTTTACTTCATTGGAATAAGCCACTATACTTCCATTAAAATATTCCGAACTTCCGGCAATAGATGTTAATCGTGCGGCAATACTTCCTCCAGTACAACTTTCTGCAGTGGAAACGGTTATTTTCTTCTTTTTCAGCAATTCGCCGATAATAACTTCCAAAGGAGTATCTTCCTCACAGAAGATATCTTCACCCAAAATCTTCTCTAATTTAGCTTTTTCGCTATCTAGAAGCGCCCGCACTTCTTTTTTATCTTGTCCGCGTCCGGTCAATCGCAGGCGGATTATTCCAAGTTTTGGTAAATAGGCCAGTTTGATGCTTTCCGGCAGTGCAGTTTCCCATAGTTCCAGTTTTTCAGCCAATACAGACTCTGGATAGTGTTGTACAAGAAATGTTTGATGCATAATCACATCCGTTTGAAATTTCTCATGCAACTTGGGCAATATGGATTCCGTCATCACAACTTTCATCTCCTGCGGAACTCCCGGCATTGAAACGAGAACTCTGTCGTTTCTTTCAAACCAACTAACAGAAGCACTCCCTACCGGATTATTTATAACGGTACAGCCCTCGGGAACCATTGCCTGCCCTTTATTTAAGGCATTCATGGGGATTTTCCCGGCCAACACCCGTTTTATGTTTTCAAAAACCTCTTCACTAAATACCAGTCTAGTATGGAAATACTTACATAGCGTTTGTTTTGTTATATCATCTTTAGTAGGACCTAGTCCCCCGGTCACTAAAACAATATTCACCCTTTTCATCGCATTATCGATCGCTTCAAGAATCTCATCTTCCCGGTCACGGATTGAAACAATACGAAGAACCTCAATGCCTATCTTATTTAATTTCTGTCCTATCCAGGCAGAATTAGTGTCGACAACCTGCCCTATCAGCAGTTCGTCACCAATGGTTATTATTTCAGCAAACATACTTTCCTTATTTTATCCTATATATTAAGATATATTTTTAGTCTTACGGACAAGGAGCCTATTTTCAATAAGGAAATTATTCTAATGTAACGCGAGAATAGGCCGGAAGATCAATAGAGCAAAAATCCCTATCCAAATATTTAAAATATCCGGTAATAGCGATCATTGCTGCATTGTCGGTAGTATAGCTGAATTTTGGAATAAAGATATCCCAGTCATATTTTTCGGCATGTTCCCGAAAAGCATTACGTAATCCGTTATTCGCAGAAACTCCTCCTGCTACGGCTACTTCCTTGATTTTGTATTCTTTTGCAGCTTTACGCAATTTATCCATTAGAATATCTACAACTGTTGCTTCCAATGATGCAGCCAAATCCACTTTATGATGTTCTATAAAATCAGGGTCCTCTTTCAGCCAGTCACGTAATGAATAGAGGAATGAAGTTTTTAATCCGCTAAAGCTATAATCCAGCCCCGGAATATGCGGTTTGCTGAATGTGAATGCTTTCGGGTTTCCCTGGCGTGCCAGTTTATCAATAATCGGTCCACCCGGATAACCGAGCCCCATTACTTTGGAGCACTTGTCAATAGCTTCACCTGCAGCATCATCAATCGTCTGCCCCAAAATCTCCATATCGTTATAGGCTTTCACTAATATAATTTGTGAATTTCCTCCAGATACTAATAGACATAAGAAAGGAAAATTGGGTTGTCTATTTTCCTCACCTTCTGCTTTAATAAAATGAGCTAAAACATGTCCATTCAGATGATTAACATCAATCAATGGAATATTTAAGGAACGAGCGAATCCTTTAGCGAAAGAGACACCGACGAGCAATGAACCCATTAATCCCGGACCACGTGTAAAAGCTACCGCACTCAATTCTTCTTTAGTGACTCCAGCACGTTTCAGCGCTTCATGTACTACCGGTACGATATTTTGTTGATGCGCCCGTGAAGCCAGCTCGGGTACTACTCCACCGTATGCTTCATGTACGGCTTGGCTCGATACCACGTTCGACAGCAGATAACCATCTTTGATAACAGCTGCCGACGTATCATCACAAGAGGACTCAATTCCTAATATTATTACACTCATAAGTAATTAAACTATTAAAACGGTGCAAAAGTAATCATAAAACTACGATTCATAACGAACTATTTTATATTTTTGTTCGCAAAATAAAAATAATCGCTTATCAGAACGCTGAAAAAGACTGTACGCTGGGTAGTTGGTATTGTACTGGGAGTATATATCGGAACTATTGTTTTGCTGAATATACCAAGTGTTCAGCAAGTCATGAGTGTATTTGTAGCCGAGGAGCTCTCCGACTTATTGAATACACGGGTGACAATTGGCCGGATAAATATAGGATTGTTGAACCGTATCATCATTGACGATGTATTGCTTGACGACCAAGACGAGCAGGAAATGCTCAAAGTGACTCGTTTGTCTGCCAAATTTGATATCATGCCTTTTTTTAAAGGTAAGATATCCATTAGCAGTGTCCAGTTATTCGGTTTCAATATCAATCTTCAAAAAAAGACACCAGACTCTCCACCTAATTTTAAATTCGTATTAGATGCATTTGCTTCCAATGATACGGTGAAGAAAGACAACTCATTGGATTTGCGTATTAATTCTATCCTGATTCGTCGTGGGCGAATGGCTTATCATGTACTTTCAGAAGAAGAAACACCCGGGAAGTTTAATGCCAAACACGTCCAGCTTCAGAATATTATAGCTAATATTTCATTGAAAGCCTTGAGTAAAGATTCAATAAATCTGGGAATTAAGCGGTTGAGCCTTGATGAAAAAGTATCCGGTTTCTCTTTGAAGAAGATGAGTCTGAAGCTAGTTGCCAATAGCAGGCAGACAAGCATTGACAATTTTGCTATCGAATTGCCCGAAACATCTCTGAAACTGGATACAATTCATTTGATATATGATAGTTTGAAAGCCTTTGACCGTTTTACGGAACAGGTTCGTTTTTCTTTCCGTACGTTGCCGTCACAAATCACTTTAAAAGATATTTCTCCTTTTCTTCCGGCGCTATCGCACTTCAAAGAGCCGATATCGTTGGATATGGAAGTAAAAGGTACTGTCAATCAATTGACCTGTTCGCATCTGGAAATAACAGCCGACAATCGTCAGTTCCGCCTTAAAGGAGATGTGGCACTTCAGGACTTGTCGCATCCGCAAGACGCTTATGTGTTTGGAACCCTATCCGAACTTACTGCTACTACTCGTGGCGTAGGATTTTTAGTCCGCAATTTGAGTCATGATTATAATGGAGTGCCTCCAGTACTGGAACGCTTGGGAAATGTCAGTTTCCGGGGAGAGGTTTCCGGCTATTTCACAGATATAGTAACTTATGGCCAATTGCATACTGATTTGGGCGGTGTCAATATGGACTTGAAATTGAGTTCTGATAAAAGTAAGGGATTGTTTGCTTATTCCGGTGCCGTTAAAACAACCGACTATAAGTTAGGTAAATTATTGGCTAACGAGCAACTGGGAGAAATCACATTCAACTTAGATGTACATGGGCGCCATGTAACCGACCGACTCCCTGTTGTTGAATTGAAAGGGCTGATAGCTTCCGTAGATTATAGTAGATATAGATATGAGAATATTACACTGGACGGAGAATATAAGCAAGGAGGATTTAATGGCAAAGTAGCACTGGATGATCCGAATGGCTCTATTTATCTGAATGGAGATGTGAATGTTTCCTCCAGAATTCCTACATTTAATTTTCAAGCTATTATCAATAAATTGCGGCCGCATGACCTGAATCTCACCTCCAAGTATCCGGATACGGAATTCTCTTTGAAACTAAGAGCCAACTTCACGGGAGGCTCAGTTGACGAAATGATTGGAGAAATCAATGTGGATAGCCTCGAATTTATGTCACCAGAGAAACAATACTTCATGAACAACATGAATATCCGGGCCAGCAAACAGAATAACGAGAATCAGTTGAGATTGACTTCAGAGTTTCTGACAGCAAGTGTGGAAGGAAAGTTCCAGTATCACACATTGCCTGCCAGCATTCTGAATATTATGCGGAAATATGTCCCGTCATTAATATTACCTCCCAAAAAGCCAATTGAAACACACAATAATTTCCAATTCGATATACATATATATAATACAGATATTCTATCCACGATTTTTGATATTCCGCTGACGGTATATACTCATTCCACTTTGAAAGGATACTTTAATGATCCCTTGCAGCGTTTGCGTGTGGAAGGATACTTCCCCCGTCTTCAATATAAGAACAACTTTATTGAGTCGGGCATGATTTTGTGCGAGAATCCATCAGATCATATTCGTGCGCGGGTGCGCCTGACCAATCTGAAGAAGAAAGGAGCAGTCAACCTTTCTTTGGATGCGCAAGCTAAAGACGACAATATCAGTACGACATTGAATTGGGGAAATAGTGCTGCGGTGACATATAGCGGGCAATTGGCCGCTGTGGCAAAGTTCTTGCGTACCGAAGGAGAGAAGCCTTTATTAAAAGCAATGGTAGAGGTGAAACCGACGGATATTATTCTGAATGATACCCTTTGGCAGATACATCCTTCACAGGTAGTAGTGGATTCCGGCAAGGTAGACGTGAACAACTTCTATTTTAGCCACCAGGATCGTTATGTACGTATAAACGGACGTCTTTCGGACAATCCGCAAGATAGTGTAAAGGTTGATTTAAAGGATATCAACATGGGATATGTGTTTGATATTGCAAGTATTTCCGATGATGTAAATTTTGAAGGAGATGCTACAGGAACTGCCTATGCAAGTGGTGTTTTCAAAAAACCTGTGATGAATACGCGTTTATTTATAAAAAATTTCTCTCTTAATCAAGGACGTTTGGGCGATTTGAACATATATGGCGAATGGGATAATGAAAATAGAGGAATCCGACTGGATGCATCTATCAAAGATATTTCTACGACCCCGTCACGTGTCACCGGCATCATTCATCCGCTAAAACCGGAAAGTGGGCTTGACTTAAATATCGAAGCAAATGAACTGAATCTGAAGTTTCTGGAACATTATATGAAGTCTATTGCAAATGATATAAAAGGACGGGCAACGGGTAAAGTACACTTCTACGGGAAATTTAAAGGATTGAATCTCGATGGCGCAGTCATGACGGATGCTTCCATGAATTTTGATATTTTGAATACTCATTTTGCTATAAAGGATACCATTCTTTTAGCTCCTACCGGATTGACGTTCAACAATATACATATTTCTGATATGGAAGGCCATTCGGGAAGAATGAACGGTTATCTGCATTTCCAGCATTTTAAGAACTTAAATTATCGTTTTGAGATACAAGCAAACAACATGCTTGTAATGAATACAAAAGAATCGACGGACATGCCTTTCTATGGCACGGTGTATGGTACCGGAAATGCATTGCTTACCGGAAATGCCATACAGGGACTAGATGTTAATGTCGCCATGACGACCAATCGAAATAGCATCTTTACTTATATTAATGGTAGTGTTGCATCAGCTACGAGTAACCAGTTTATCAAGTTTGTAGACAAAACTCCCCGCCGCACTATTCAGGATTCTATTCAAATAATTTCTTATTATGAACAATTGCAACAAAAACGTCAGGAAGCTGAGGAAGAGCAAAAGACGGATATACGATTGAATATTCTTGTAGATGCGACGCCAGATGCAACAATGAAGATTATCATGGATCCTGTTGCCGGAGATTATATCAGTGGCAAGGGTACAGGAAATATACGAACAGAATTTTACAATAAAGGGGATGTGAAGATGTTCGGTAGCTACCAAATTAATCAGGGAGTATATAAATTCAGTTTGCAGGAAGTGATCCGTAAAGACTTTGTTATCAAGAACGGAAGTACGATTACCTTTAACGGTGCCCCTCTGGATGCAAACTTAGACATTCAGGCTTCCTACACGGTAAATTCAGCATCTCTGAATGACCTGATACCGGAAGAATCTTCGTCAATCATACAACAACCCAATGTTAAGGTGAACTGTATCATGAATTTGAGCGGGATATTGGTACGACCTACTATTAAATTAGGTATTGAGCTTCCGAACGAACGGGATGAAGTACAAACATTGGTACGTAATTATATTAGTACGGAAGAACAGATGAATATGCAAATCCTTTATCTATTGGGTATTGGTAAGTTCTACACGGAGGATGCACGTAATAATCAAAATTCAAACGTGATGTCTTCGGTACTTTCTTCCACCCTCTCCGGTCAATTGAATAACGCCTTGTCGCAAGTCTTTGAAACGAATAACTGGAATATTGGAACAAATCTAAGCACAGGCGATAAAGGCTGGACAGATATGGAAGTGGAAGGCATCTTGTCCGGTCAGTTACTGAATAACCGGTTACTTATTAACGGAAACTTTGGTTATCGGGATAATCCAATGGCAAACACGAATTTTGTGGGCGACTTTGAAGCAGAATGGCTGATAAACCGTTCGGGAGACATTCGTTTGAAAGCTTACAATGAAACGAACGACCGATATTATACAAAGACAAATCTGACTACACAAGGTGTAGGTATTATGTACAAGAAAGATTTCAATAAATGGAGTGACCTGTTCTTTTGGAATAAGTGGAAGCTACGTAATAAACGAAAACAGGAAGAAAAGTCCAAACAGCAGACAGACAGTATCGGAAATGCCAATACAGCAAAGTCTGTATTAAAAAGGCAACATGAGCAGTGATAAAACGCAGATGCCTTGAAAATAAGAGTTTCTTTATAGGGAAACTCTTATTTTCAAGGCATGAAACCCATAAAAAATAATCGCATGATTGACTCTACCTAAAACTATAAATGAATAGTTCGTTACCGTTCCATAATAAGATTATTGTACAATTATTAGTCAAGTATTTGTCCGTCAGCTCTTATTTTCACATCTATCTCACTATTTTCTATGTCAATCAAGTAGTATGTAGCACCCGTTGCTTCTTCAACATATTCAGTGTCGTCGTCATCAACTCGTCCAGGATATGTAGCATGAATCGTATTTTTTACAGGATCAGGCAATGTGTTGAAATGTACCTCCCATGAAGTTAAAACCCACTTACCTTCTTGAGTAAACCATGCAGATGCTTCATGTCCGTCATAGAAATCTGCTACGTAATATCCGTACTTGTTTTCCCATTCTACGTTTGTGGCATTCGGATATTTAGCCGAAAATGTACTTTGCAATTCAACAGGAACAGCTATTGATTCATCATCATTATTATCGCAACTATGTAAGCTCCATGCAACACCTAATACCAATAAAAAGGTAAAAATCTTTCGTTTCATCATTAGTTCTAATTTTTTAAGGTTTAGTTATCAATATCGATCAAATTGAATTTCAGATCGAACTTTAATTCCACACGATTGGAAAGTTGCACTTCATATTCCTTTTTATCGCGTTCAATTTTCAGCACTCTAGTATCAGGATAATTAGTTGTCACATATTTCTGAATAGTTGTGGGGATAATAGCTGTGGGAACAGAAGTATATTTGCAATTCACCTCCTCCCAGTTTCCATTCTTGCCAAACTCCACTTTATTGCCATTCGTGAAAATCACTTCATAACTTTTATAGAAGAAATCACTTTCCATTTTTGCCAAAGCAACTTTACTATCGGCAAAATGCTGTTTGATGAACTGTTGAGCCGGTTGTGGCATTTGAGTAACCTGGATTGGTTTGTCATCGTCTGCACGTGCTACTGTTTGCAAAGTAAACAAACATACTAATAAGAATACTAACTTTTTCATAATCGTTGTTTTTTTAATTGGTTTTACTGTTATCATTTAATTTATACTGCAAAGATGAGGGGAAAATCTGAAAAGATTTGGGAATTTTGAGAATTTCCGAAAAAATAAATCTCATAAAAATATAGTGACGCTATGCCCTCAACATAGTGTCACCATATCTATGGAATATCGTCACTATCGAATGGAAATAACGTCACTATATATTTCATCACAGAATTAGATTCTTTATGATTCTTTTAAAACTACTAATAAACACATCGTTTATTTTTGCAAACACAAATTTGACAGTATTCATATTAAATAACCATAAGAACTTTTTTATGACTATGAGAACAAATTGTTTTTTATTAGTAGCTATTCTATTGGGATTAATTCCCTTGAACTACACACACGCAAACGACTCAATTCCTAAAAGCGTGATTCTGTACACTCCCTACACCAAAATTTCTGTATCACCGGGAGCGTCAATTGATTACAGTATTGACCTCATTAACAATACGGATGAATTGACAAATGCAAACCTTTCTGTTAGCGGATTGGGCAGCAGTTGGAAACACGAAATGAAATCCGGCGGTTGGAGCCTTAGTCAATTGTCCGTACTTCCCAAAGAAAAAAAGACTTTTAATCTGAAAGTCGATGTTCCATTGAAGGTAAATAAAGGAAACTATCATTTTGTAGTGTATGCCGGAAATGCTAAACTTCCTTTGGATATTGTAGTTGCTCAACAAGGTACTTACCAGACTGAATTTACTACCGACCAGCCCAATATGGAAGGTAACTCCAAGTCAACCTTTACCTTCAGTACCACTTTAAAGAACCAGACTGCCGACCAACAGTTGTATGCTTTAATGGCTAATGCACCAAGAGGATGGAATGTTATTTTTAAACCTAACTACAAGCAAGCTACCTCTGCACAAGTGGAACCCAACAGTAGCCAGAATGTAAGCATAGATATTACTCCTCCTGCCAATGTAGAAGCCGGAAGCTATAAAATCCCGGTACGTGCTGCTACGGGAACTACTTCGGCTGAACTTGAATTGGAAGTAGTTGTGACCGGTTCTTTTCAAATGGAACTAACTACTCCGAGAGGATTACTAAGCACCGATATCACTGCCGGAGACGTGAAGCGAATTGAAGTGGAAGTAAAAAATACAGGTTCATCATTGTTGAAAGATATCCAGTTATCTGCCAGCAAACCAGCTGATTGGGAAGTAACTTTCGAACCAACAAAAATTGATGCATTAAAAGCCGGCGAAACATCGACGGTAACCGCTATATTAAAAGCTTCTAAAAAAGCACTCCCAGGTGACTATGTGACTACCATTATGGCAAAAACTCCTGAAGTAAACGCTGATGCGCAATTCAGAATCGCAGTAAAAACTCCGATGATATGGGGGTGGGTAGGCGTTTTGATTATTGCGGCTGCTATCGGTGTAGTTTACTATCTGTTCCGTAAATATGGAAGGAGGTAAATTATGGGCGAACAAGTGATCGTACTTACCGATCTGACCAAACAATACGGTAATTTTACTGCTGTGGATCATATTCGCCTGCATATTCAAAAAGGAGAAATATTCGGATTACTGGGTCCGAACGGTGCCGGAAAATCAACTACCATTTTAATGATGTTAGGGTTGACAGAACCGACATCGGGTTCCGTTGAGATTTGCGGCATCAATTCGACTACACACCCTATCGAAGTAAAAAGAAAAATCGGCTATTTGCCCGAAGATGTAGGATTTTATGATGATATGACAGGACTGGAAAATCTGATATACACAGCACGCTTGAATGGTATTCCTGATAAGGAAGCGAGAGAAAAGGCCATGGAGTTAATGAAACGTACAGGATTGGAAGATCAACTGAAAAAGAAAGCAGGAAAATATTCACGCGGGATGCGACAACGGTTGGGACTTGCGGATGTACTTATCAAGAATCCGGAAATTATTATTCTGGATGAACCGACTTCGGGTATTGATCCTGCTGGTGTTCAGGAATTTATCGAACTGATCCGTTGGCTAAGTAAGGAGAAGGGATTGACCGTGCTCTTTTCCTCTCATCACCTGGATCAGGTACAAAAAGTATGCGACCGGGTCGGATTATTTAGTAATGGGAAAATACTCGCACTGATTGATATGACAGAACTGAAAGATAAGAAACAGGAACTGTCTGATATCTATAATCATTATTTTGAGGAAGGAGGAGAACAACATGAATGAAGTCAATCATCCTTTTTGGGTTATCGTCAATAAAGAAATATCCGATCATGTCAAAAGTTGGCGTTTTATTATTTTGATCGGTATTATTGCACTGACCTGTATGGGTTCTCTATACACTGCCCTTACTAATATTGGCGCAACAATAAAACCGAATGATCCGGATGGTTCGTTTCTGTTTTTGAAATTATTTACAGCCTCGGACGGAACTCTCCCCTCTTTTACGTTGTTTATCAACTTTTTGGGACCTCTATTAGGTATTGCTCTAGGATTTGATGCCGTCAATTCAGAGCAAAATAAGGGGACATTAAGCCGTATGTTATCTCAGCCTATTCATCGTGATTGCATAATTAATGCGAAGTTTATGGCTGCTTTGATAGTAATAGGTGTTATGCTATTCGTACTCGGTTTTCTGGTAATGGGATTCGGACTGATTGCAATCGGTATTCCTCCTACGGCTGAGGAATTTTGGAGAATTGTATTCTTCATTATAACAAGTATTTTCTATGTTGCTTTTTGGTTGAATTTGGCAATCCTATTTTCATTGCGTTTTCGCCAGGCAGCTACATCAGCGTTGGCATCTGTGGCAGTGTGGTTGTTTTTCAGCGTATTCTACACAATGATTGTAAATCTGGTGGCAAAAGGATTGAGCCCTTCACAAATGGCGTCGCCTTATCAGATCATCAGTTATCAAAAATTCATTCTCGGATTAATGCGTCTGGCACCTAGCGAGTTATTTAATGAAGCTACTACGACGCTGTTAATGCCTTCTGTAAGAAGTCTAGGACCACTTACAATGGAACAAGTTCAGGGAGTTATTCCAAGCCCACTTCCATTAGGACAAAGTCTTCTGGTAGTATGGCCACAACTCACGGGATTAATTGCAGCAACAGTTATCTGTTTTGCTATCTCTTATATTATGTTTATGAGAAGAGAAATTCGATCCCGATAGAGATTCGCACCACAAAATCCACAAAGGACACGGAGAAATAGTTTGAACGATCAGTTTATAATAACCGATAAATATCTTGTTCACTCTCACTCCGTGTCCTTTGTGTTCTCTGTGACGAAAACGATCATTTCAAAATCTCGAAACAATGCTCCTCTTGTTCGAAGTAATAACGTATATTCAAATGTTGTAGACGACAAATTGAATCGGCTATTGCCAACCCTAGTCCGGTAGAACCCTCTTTTTTACTTCCTTGATAGAAACGTTCAAAAATATGTTCTTCATCTAATGGATGTCCTGACCCGGAATTTCGGAAAGTAATGCTGTTTTTTGTAATAATAATCTGTATACGTCCTCCGTCCATATTATGCACGAATGCATTCTTCAAGAGATTAGTTAATAGAGCAACTGCCAAAGACTCGTTCATTACAATATGAAAACGATCCTGCTCAGTGATATTTACTTCTATGTTGCGGTAATCATAGACCTCTTTATAGTCTTCCAAATATTGCTTGAGAAGTGTGTTCAGTTCCAAATCTTTGGTATCAGTAAACTGTCCATTGTCAATCTTAGTAAGCAATAATAAAGATTTATTCAGTTTGGTTATATATTCCAATGTCTGATGCGTTTTCATTAGTTCTCCAAGTTGATTTTCCGACAATGAATCATCATCCATTAACATTTCCAACCGATTACGGCAAATGGCAAGTGGTGTTTGTATCTCATGCGAAGCATTTCCGATAAATTGTTTCTGTTGTTCGAACATTTGTTCCGTCCGTTCGGCATATCGGACAGCTGCATCATTTAGTTTCCGGAATTCTGTGATTTGGGTATCATTGTTCAATGCTTCGTTTTTCTTTCCCGTCTGATAACTGTCCAACCAATGAAGAAGTACATATAATGGACGCATATTTCGATAGAATACCCATACAGATATGATTATGATGCAGAGTAACAGGGCTACATATAAAAAGATAATCCATACTTGAATAGCATCTTTCAAATCATCCTTCTCGATACTGGGAGTAGATACAGTCAGTTCATAATAACGTCCTTCGTCATTTTTAAAGATAGTGGTCAGGATACGCGCCGGCTCTGTTTCCCCTTTTTCTACGATATAGACCATAGAATCTTTATATTGGATATCATTGCGGTTTCCAGCATATTCTTTAGTTACTTCAGTAAGATAATACTGATTATTTGAACCGTTGTTTTCAGAAGGAAGCTCCTCTCCTGCCAATGCCCGAATGATAATTGTCTCCGAGTAGTCTTCAAGTGAATCATCGACTTCATCATTTACTTCATCAATCATTGTAACATAAAAAAATACGGCCCAAATTGTCAGGATAAGTGTCAGGGCTAAAGTGATGCGAAGAATGATGTAATATATTAATTTCATGGATGACTCCTATTGTTTCTGTTCTTCTACTATCATTTTGTAACCGAATCCGTAAACTGCTTTAATTTCAAGATCTGCTCCTGCATCCTTCAGCTTTTTACGAAGATTTTTGATTTGGGCATAAATAAAATCGAAGTTATCTACTTGATCGATATGATCTCCCCATACAGACTCTGCCAATGTATTTTTATTAACCAAGTGTCCAGGGCGATTTATGAAGTATAATAAGATATCATACTCCTTTCTATTTAATTCCAGTTCCTGATTATTGACAAAAACACGATATTTATCCGGCTCTATCCGTACATTTCCCTGACGGATATCAATTTCTCCGTCATGCTGATTGCGGCGAATTACACTTTTTATCCGGGCATTTAATTCAGCTAGATGAAACGGCTTCGGCAAATAATCATCTGCACCTAATTCTAATCCCAAGACCTTATCTTCCAAAGAATCTTTGGCAGAAATTATAATCACATTTTCCCGTTTATGCAAGGCTTTCAACCGTTCTAGAAGGTCAAGACCACTTCCGTCCGGTAACATAATATCCAATAAGATACAATCATAGTCATAGTCTTCAATTTTGCGTAAAGCAGAGTTGAAGTCACCTGCTGCTTCTACAACATAACGTTCTTTCTCCAGTGAACGTTGAATTAGTTCCCTTAAAGAGGGCTCATCTTCTACAATTAATATCTTCATAAAATCTTCTCCTTTCTTTCTTACATGATACAAAGAAAGAGGATATTTCTGAAAAAAAACTGAAATGGATAAAAAAAGAGTCCGAAATTTAATCTGAAACTTCGGACTCTTGTATGAGAAAGTAATATCTTTATTAAATAAATAGACCTTTCTTTCAACTGTTTAACCGCACAGTTTAATAAGAGCGTGCAAATATAACACGGCAAGCAGACGGTTTGCCTGTTACCATACATTTGCCCGGTTCTTTATCTCCCGGAACGAACGACTCGAATGGAATACAACGGATAGTTGCCTTCGTTTCTTCTTTGATTTTTTCTTCTGTTTCAGTCGTTCCGTCCCAATGAGCCAAGATAAAACCACCTTCCTCTATCTTTTCCTTGAATTCTTCGTATGTGTCTACTACTGTAATTTTAGAATTACGATAATCCAATGCTTTCTTGTAGATATTAGCCTGAATTTCTTCGAGCAGGTTCTGAACATAAGCTTCAATGCCCTCGCAAGTGATAGTTTCTTTTTCAAGTGTATCGCGACGCATTACCTCCATTGTATTGTTTTCAAGATCACGTCCACCCATAACCAGACGAACAGGTACACCTTTCAATTCATAATCTGCAAATTTGAAGCCTGGACGTTTATTATCTGCATTATCATACTTAACAGAAATACCTAATGCTTTCAACTTGGTAACAATACCCGCTACTTTGGCATCAATTTGTTTCAGTTGCTCATCGTTCTTGTAAATAGGAATAATAACTACTTGAATCGGAGCCAGATGCGGAGGTAATACCAGTCCATTGTCATCTGAATGAGTCATAATCAGGGCACCCATTAAGCGGGTAGAAACACCCCATGAAGTAGCCCATACATATTCCAATTTATTCTCTTTGTTCACGAACTGAACGTCGAAAGCCTTGGCAAAATTCTGTCCCAGAAAATGAGAAGTACCACTTTGCAGTGCTTTTCCGTCCTGCATCATAGCTTCGATAGTGTAAGTGTCAAGCGCACCGGCAAAACGCTCGTTGGCAGACTTTACACCTTTCACAACCGGAACAGCCATATATTTCTCTGCAAATTCACCATATACATTCAGCATTCTTACTGCTTCTTCTTCAGCTTCTTCGCGAGTAGCATGGGCAGTATGTCCTTCTTGCCACAAGAATTCAGCAGTACGCAAGAACAGACGAGTACGCATTTCCCAACGGAAAACGTTCGCCCACTGATTGCAAAGAATAGGCAGGTCACGATAAGATTGAATCCAGTTTTTATAAGTATTCCAGATAATTGTTTCTGATGTCGGACGAATAATCAATTCTTCTTCCAATTTTGCGGCTGGGTCTACTACTACCCCCGAACCGTCTTCTGCATTTTTCAGACGATAATGTGTCACTACGGCACATTCTTTTGCGAAACCTTCCACGTGTTCAGCTTCACGGCTCAGGAATGATTTCGGAATTAATAATGGGAAATATGCGTTTACGTGACCTGTTTCTTTAAACATATCGTCCAGTTGACGTTGCATTTTCTCCCAAATAGCGTATCCGTAAGGCTTAATCACCATACATCCGCGTACGGCAGATTGTTCTGCCAAATCAGCTTTTACCACCAAATCGTTATACCATTGCGAGTAATTCTCGCTACGTTTGGTAAGGTCTTTCAGTTCTTTTGCCATTATATTTTTTTATTTAAAGTACTCATAAGTGTCAAAACAGGGTGCAAAAATACGAAAAATGCATGAACTGCCCTATTCTTCATGCATTATTTTCATAGTAGAAAGAGACTTTGCCCATTGTTATCTTTCAGTCACAAAAAGAAAGCCAGATAGCTAAAAAATAACTATCTGACTTTTATCGTGAGCGGTAAGCGAGACTCGAACTCGTGACCCTTAGCTTGGGAAGCTAATGCTCTACCAACTGAGCTACTACCGCATTTTTACCAGTTTAAAGGATCTTCCTTTAAATTACACTGCAAAGGTAAATATAATTTTTATATCTCAAATAAAATCCTTGATTTTTTAATAGGGGAAATATTACATAACTTTGAACTAAATCAGAATAATCGATAACTCTTTCATTGAGTTTAAAAAGTTGTTTCTCCATTTGTTGGAGTGAACAAACCTGTTCCTTCATCTGTTAGAAAGTCTCAAATTTAGATTTAACCTAACCAGCATGAAAAAAAATAAATCACTTTTTGTACTACTTGCTTTGTGTTTCTCTGCTATTTGGGCAGATGCACAGGTTTCATTGAGTTTTGAGGAATCATTACGTCTACTCCGACAAGAAAATCAAAGCTTAAAGATAGCCGATAAAAGTATAGAAATAGCTAAGGCAGAGCGAGATAAATTGAATGCTTTTTGGTATCCCAGCCTTCAATCTTCGGGTGCATTTGTACATATGTCGGAGAAGATCGAGGTGAAGCAGCCGTTGTCTCAATTTACAGATCCGGCAAAGAATTTTGTACATTCCATAATTCCGGACGATCAAGTTATTTCGGCGATTCTGGATCAGATAGGGGCAAATACTCTTGTTTTCCCCCTGACTCCACGTAATTTAACCTCTATTGATTTATCTGCAGAATGGGTACTCTTTTCCGGAGGAAAACGATTTCATGCAACTAATATCGGCCGGACAATGGTGGACTTGGCACGTGAAAACCGGGCACAGACTGCTGCTACCCAACAAAATCTGTTAACGGAAAGTTATTACGGATTACGGCTGGCACAGCAAATCGTAACCGTTCGGGAAGAAACTTATAAGGGACTGCAAAAACATTATGAGAATGCACTGAAACTGGAAGCTGCCGGAATGATTGACAAAGCAGGACGGCTTTTTGCCCAAGTAAATATGGACGAAGCCAAACGTACACTGGATGCTGCACGAAAAGATGAAACTGTGGTTCAAAATACGCTCAAGGTATTACTGAATAAAAAAGATATGGATGAAAACATTGTTCCCACTTCTCCACTTTTTATGAATGACTCTTTGCCGCCGAAAATGCTTTTCGACCTATCTGTTAACAGTGGGAACTATATGCTTAACCAGTTACAGCTACAAGAACATATTGCCAAACAGGAAGTGAAGATTGCTCAAAGCGGCTATCTGCCGAATATAGCCCTTTTCGGAAAACAGACCTTATATTCGCATGGCATTCAGAGTAATTTACTGCCACGTACAATGATAGGCATTGGCTTTACATGGAATCTATTCGACGGATTAGATCGTGAAAAGAAGATCCGGCAGTCGAAATTAACTCAACAAACATTAGCCCTCGGACAGATGAAAGCCCGTGACGATCTAGCAGTTGGAGTAGATAAACTCTATACGCAATTGCAAAAAGCACAGGATAATGCAAAAGCATTGAATGCTACGATTGCTTTAAGTGAGGAACTTGTACGTATCCGGAAGAAATCATTTGCAGAGGGAATGGCAACTTCCACCGAAGTTATTGATGCCGAAACAATGCTTGCCAGTGTAAAAGTAGCTCGCCTGGCAGCCTATTATGAGTATGATGTAGCACTAATGAATTTACTTTCACTTTGTGGTACACCTGAACAATTTATAAACTATCAACCTAAACCGTAACAAACAATGAAACCAACTAGTAGAACCCTTTCATGGGCTTTTGTTATTATTTTGCTAGTCGTCGGTATCTTTACCGCCCTTGGAATGATATTGATGCACAAACAACCACTGGTTCTGCAAGGAGAAGCAGAGGCCACAGAAATCCGTATCAGCGGAAAACTTCCCGGACGCATTGATACGTTTCTCGTTCAAGAGGGAGATTGGGTGCGTCAGGGAGACACTCTTGTAGTAATTAATAGTCCGGAAGTACACGCCAAGTTTCAACAAGTCAATGCATTGGAGCAAGTAGCAGTACTGCAAAACAAAAAAATTGATGCCGGCACCCGACGACAGATTGTAGCCACTGCATTGCAACTCTGGAATAAGACTAAGAGCGACCTGTCACTTGCGAAAATAACTTATAATCGTATACTTACTTTATACAAGGACAGTGTAGTTACTTCTCAACGGAAAGACGAAGTAGAAGCTATGTATAAGGCAGCATTAGCAGCCGAACGCGCTGCTTACGAACAATATCAAATGGCAGTGGATGGTGCACAGACGGAAGACAAAGCATCTGCCGCCAGTATGGTAGATGCTGCCCGAAGTACTGTTGATGAAGTCTCAGCCTTACTGGTAGATGCCCGGTTGACTGCACCGGAAGACGGACAAATAGCCACAATCTTCCCTAAACGCGGTGAATTGGTCGCACCGGGAACTCCTATTATGAATCTGGTAGTCATGAATGACGTTCATGTTGTACTTAATGTACGCGAAGACTTAATGCCACAATTTAAAATGGGTGAAACGTTTGTTGCAGATGTACCTGCTATCGATAAAAAGAATATAGAATTTAAAATCTATTATATTAGTCCGTTAGGTAGTTTCGCAACCTGGAAATCAACCAAACAGGTTGGTAGTTATGACCTGCGCACGTTTGAGATCCACGCCCGCCCTACTCAAAAGATAAAAGATTTGCGTCCGGGAATGTCTGTATTACTGACGTTAAATTAATAAAAGAATGAGTCCATCACAAACATATTCACCCTTTCGTACCGTACTACTCCGGGAGTGGCGACGAATGACTTCGCGACGCCTTTATTTTGGTGTCTGCATCATCCTGCCATTATTCACACTCTTCTTTATGGCAACTATTTTCGGCAACGGACAAATGGAAAATATTCCTATCGGCATTGTCGATCAGGATAATACCGCTACTTCCCGTAGTATTATTCGAAATATATCTGCCGTACCGACTTTTAAAGTAACAAAGTATTTCGTGAATGAAGCAGCCGCTCGGGAAGCCGTACAAAGAAAAGAAATTTATGGTTATCTTTCTATTCCTCCCAAATTTGAACAAGACGCCATTACAGGACAAGATGCAACTCTTTCCTACTACTATCATTATGCTTTATTGTCTGTAGGTGGCGAGTTAATGGCTGCATTCGAAACAGCATTGGCTCCAGTGTCACTCTCTCCTGTTGTGATGCAAGCTGTTGCTCTGGGAGTGGAACAAGATCAGATTACAACTTTCTTATTGCCAGTACAGGCAAGCAATCATCCAATATATAATCCAAGTCTGGATTACTCCGTTTATTTGAGCCAGCCATTTTTCTTTGTCTTATTTCAAATATTAATTTTATTGACTACAGTATACGCAATCGGCATTGAAATCAAGTTTCGTACAGTAACTGATTGGCTAGTTGCTGCAAAAGGGAATATGGTAACGGCGATATTAGGAAAACTGTTGCCTTATACTATTATATATATCCTGATAGGTTGGCTGGCCAATTATGTGATGTTCAGAATTCTACATATTCCTTTTCAAGGGAGTTGGTGGCTAATGAATATAATGACAATGCTTTTCATTATTGCGACACAATCATTGGGATTGTTCCTATTTTCATTATTTCCTGCCATTTCACTGATTATTAGCATAGTATCTATGGTAGGCTCTTTGGGAGCTACTTTATCCGGGGTAACTTTTCCTGTTCCCAATATGTATCCGTTGGTTCGGGATGCTTCCTATCTTTTCCCAGTCCGGCATTTCACGGAAATGATGCAGAATATGCTTTACGGGAGTGGCGGTTTTACCCAGCTTTGGCCATCGGCCATGTTTCTTTGTATTTTCCCCCTGCTCGCTTTTTCGTTGCTTCCTCATTTAAAAAGAGCCATAGAAAGTCATAAGTATGAAAACATTAAGTAAATTACAACAGTTATCATTCATCATTCAGCGTGAATTTCTGGCTATCAGTACCAGCTATGCAGTATTGTTAGTATTGATAGGAGGTATTTTTGTATACGGGTTACTCTATAATTATATGTATGCCCCTAACATTGTGACAGATGTCCCTATCGCCATAGTCGACAATTCGCACAGTGAGTTGAGCCGTAATTTCATCCGTTGGTTGGATGCTACTCCGCAAGCTGATGTTTACAGTCAGGCAATGGACTATAATGAAGCCAAAGAATGGATGAAACGAGGCAAAGTACAAGGAATACTGTATCTGCCGCACGATTTTGAGGCACGGGTATTTCGTGGAGATGAATCTATTTTTTCCCTTTATGCAACAACTGATGCATTTTTGTACTTTGAAGCCTTACAAGGAGCTTCGTCACGTGTGATGTTGGCGATTAACGATAAATACCGACCCGATGAAGCTGTGTTTCTGCCCCCACAGGGATTATTGGCTGTAACTATGGCAAAACCGATCAATGTAGAAGGGACCGCACTTTATAATTATACGGAAGGATATGGCTCCTACCTGATTCCTGCCGTTATGATGATTATTATATTTCAAACTTTGCTAATGGTTATCGGTATGGTGACCGGAGAAGAATATAGTTCAGACGGAATCCGTACTTACGCTCCTTTCGGCCATACTTGGGCAGCCGCCATACGCATTGTAGCAGGAAAGGCATTTGTATATTGCGGATTGTATGCTATCTTTTCTTTCTTTTTATTAGGATTGCTCCCTTATTTTTTCAGTATTCCCAATATTGGAAATGGTCTGTATATTGTGCTATTAATGATTCCTTACCTGATAGCTACTTCTTTCCTCGGACTAGCTGCTTCCCGTTATTTTACCGATTCGGAAGCACCTTTGTTAATGATAGCTTTCTTTTCAGTCGGATTGATTTTCCTTTCCGGAGTTTCTTACCCAATGGAGTTAATGCCTTGGTATTGGAAAGCGGCACATTATATTCTTCCGGCAGCTCCTGCAACACTTGCTTTTGTACAATTAAATTCAATGGGAGCAAGTATGGCTGATATACGACCAGAATATATTACTTTATGGATTCAAGTACTCGTTTATTTTATATTAAGTATATGGGTATACCAAAAAAAGCTTCAGAAAAGTCAACTTCGTTAAGTAAATAATCAACTTAGGAAACAAAAAATTTCCAAACGAAAGTTTTCTATAAGAATGTGCTACATTTCTTTGTTTTTCTCATCGCTTTTGTATAGTTTCGTAAACTATTATTTTTAAATAGCAGTTAAAAACAATTTAAAAATAAATGATTATATGAAATACATTGTATATATTTTCCTTTTGTTTCCTATTCTGGTCACGGCACAAACTTACAAATATATAGGAATAGAAAATGGATTAAGTAATCGAAGGATATTCAACATTCAGAAAGATGATCAAGGCTATATGTGGTTTCTCACCAATGAAGGAATGGATCGTTATAATGGTAAAGATATAAAGCATTATAAACTGAACAAAGATGATAATTCCGTTGCTTCCCAAATACACCTCGGTTGGTTATATGCTACTCCGGAGGCAGGTTTATGGGTGATTGGCAGAAAAGGACGTCTCTTTCAATATGAAAAGCAATATGATCGTTTTACGATAGGATATAAACTACCGGATATATCGAAAACGATTAGTTATGGTTATGTAGACCACAACAATAATATTTGGTTATGCTGCAATGATTCTATTGTATTATACAATATCAAAAATGCTCATACATTTCAGTTCCCTAATATACTACACAGCAATATTACAGCCATAGAGCAGATAGATGACAATCATTTCTTTATAGCAACAGAAACAGGCGTGAGGTATGCTAAACTGGAAAACGGTGCTTTACAAATTATCCCTACCGAGACGCTTGATTATTTTCATACGCAAGTAAGTGTGTTGTATTTCCAGCAACAGCAAAAAAAATTATATATCGGCTCATTTGAGAGGGGTATTTTTGTATATGATATGCTTTCCCAAGAGATTATCCGGCCTGAAGCAGATCTTAGTGATGTGAATATAACCCGTATCAGACCATTAAATGAAACAGAACTATTAGTGGCAACCGAAGGCATGGGCGTATATAAGCTAGACATGAACAAATGCATATTAGAACGTTACATATCAGCAAATTACCAAAGCTATAATGAAATGAATGGTGACAACATCAATGACGTATTTGTTGATGAATCAAAACGAATATGGCTTGCCAATTATCCCACAGGAATTACAGTTATAGATTATCGTTATGAAAACTATCATTGGATGAAACACTCTATGGGCAACAAGCAGTCCATTGTCAATGACCAGGTGCACGCTGTCATTGAAGACAGTGATGGAGATTTATGGTTTGGTACGAGTAACGGCATTAGTCTTTACAATTCGGGAACGGGAGAATGGCATTCTTTTTTGAGTTCTTTCAATCATCAGCTAAAAGACAAAAATCATATATTCATAACTTTATGTGAGGTTTCACCCGGCATTATCTGGGCAGGAGGCTATACTTCCGGTATATACAAGATAAATAAAGCAGATTTATCCGTGGAATATTTCTCTCCTTATTTACTTTCACACATAAATATGCGCCCGGATAAATATATCCGTGATATGATAAAAGACTCAAAAGGACATATATGGTCGGGAGGATACTATAATTTAAAATGCTTTGATTTGGCAACTAACAGTGTTCGCCTATATCCGGGAGTAAGTTCTATTACAGCTATTGCCGAAAAAGATAGTCATAATATGTGGATCGGAACGGCAATGGGATTGTATTTGCTGAATAGAGACTCCGGGAAATACGAATATATTAAGTTGGAAGCCGGATCGACCTACATCAATACGCTTTATCAAGCAGATAACGGACTGCTATATGTTGGTACGAATGGAGCGGGAGTATTTATATATGATGCACAAAATAAGAAATTTGAGCATTATATAGCTAAAAATTCCGCACTTGTTTCCAACAGCATTTTTACTATTTTGCCTGAAGTTGACGGACGAATCATGATGAGTACGGAAAATGGGGTCACCAGTTTTCATACGAAGGAAAAAATATTCCATAACTGGACCAAAGGAGAAGGATTATTGCCTGCCTATTTCAATGCTTCATCCGGAGTATTACGTAAAAATAAGAACTTTGTATTTGGTAGTACGGACGGAGCTATCGAACTTCCCCAAAATGTAAAGTTCCCCGATTATGTATATACAAAGATGATATTCAGCGATTTGAATATTTCATACCAGCCTGTATATCCGGGAGAAGAAGATTCTCCATTGGAGAAAAGTATCAATGATACGGATGTGTTGGAGCTGAAATATAATCAGAATACATTCTCATTTAGAGTTTCCACTATCAACTATGATTCTCCGGGAAATGCTCTCTATGCATGGAAGTTGGATGGTTTCTTCGAAAAATGGACCGAACCGGGAACAGCCAATCTGATTCGCTATACCAATTTGCCACCGGGAAAATATACTCTTTATGTACGTGCCATTTCAAGGGAAGAACATGATATTGTTTTTGAAGAGCGTACAATGAGAATTGTCGTTACGCACCCTTTTTGGTCTAGTTGGTGGGCAATCACTTGTTACGTGTTATTAGTAATTTTGGGATTCATCTTTATTCTACGGGTTATGAATTTAAGAAAGCAAAAGAAAATTTCAGATGAAAAGACGAGTTTCTTCATTAATACAGCTCATGACATACGTACTCCGCTAACTCTGATTAA
Source organism: Bacteroides caccae (assembly GCF_002222615.2). Classification (NCBI taxonomy): domain Bacteria; kingdom Pseudomonadati; phylum Bacteroidota; class Bacteroidia; order Bacteroidales; family Bacteroidaceae; genus Bacteroides; species Bacteroides caccae. The sequence goes on from NZ_CP022412.2 coordinate 3,394,511, forward strand.
AGCTCCTTTAGAGGAACTGCTGGATGAAGAACCTTTATCCGCCAACGGAATAACTCGTGCAAATACTGCATTAAGAAATGTGGGGACTCTTTTACGGTTAACCAACAATCTTATTAATTTTGAGCGTGCGGATGTGTATTCTTCAGAATTGTGTGTTTCCGAATATGAGTTGAACACCTATATGCACGAAGTATATGAAACTTTTTCTTCCTATGCTGCTATCAAACATATTGACTTCACCTATGAGAGTTCTTTCAGTTATTTGAATGTGTGGTTTGATAAGGAGAAAATGGATTCAATTCTAAAAAACATTTTATCAAATTCACTAAAATACACTCCGGAGAATGGTAAAGTAAGTGTTTCAGTATCCGAAAGTAATGATTCTTGGAAAGTAATAATTGAGGATACGGGCATTGGAATTCCATCCAGTGAGCAGAGTAAGTTGTTCAAGCTCCATTTCCGAGCCAGTAATGCTATTAATTCCAAAGTTACGGGTAGTGGCATCGGGCTAATGCTGGTAGGAAAATTAGTTCGTCTTCATGGTGGTAAGATTAATGTGGAAAGTATAGAACATCAAGGAACTACTGTCAGGATTGTTTTCCCGAAAAGTAATAAGCATTTTCAGAATGCCGGTTTGATTCCACCAGCCAAACCGTTGGAACAGACTCCTGAACTGACGGTTCCCAATATTTCTGCCACACCGGTGAATACCGTAGAAACAACAAACTCACAACGTATTCTAATTGTAGAAGACAATGATGAGTTGCGTTCCTATCTGGTCAGTTCATTATCTTCGATGTATCACGTACAAGCTTGCGGAAATGGGCGGGAAGCACTAATTATTGCAAAAGAATTCTGGCCCGACCTTATTCTTTCAGATATCATGATGCCGGAGATGAGAGGCGATGAGCTATGTGTCGCTATAAAAAATGATATTGAGACATCACATATTCCGGTACTGCTGCTTACAGCTTTGGGAGATGAAAACAACATTCTTGACGGGATGTCAATCGGTGCAGACGCATATATTGTCAAACCTTTCAACGTGAGAATATTGAAAGCAAGTATTGCAAACTTATTGGCTAACAGGGCGTTGTTACGTAGCAGATATGCTAATCTGGATATTGATTCGGAACCTATGATACCGTCAGCAAACGGAACCACCAGTCTTGATTGGCAGTTTATATCCGCTGTAAAGAAAAGTATTGAGGAAAATATGGATAATACAGGTTTCTCTGTCGATGTACTTTGTGAGTTGCATCACATGAGCCGTACTAGTTTCTATTGTAAACTGAAGGCGTTGACAGGACAGTCTCCGACAGATCTGATTCGAATTACCCGTTTGAAACGTGCTACACAACTATTAAAAGAAGGTGGACATACTATTGCCGAAATCTCAGATATGACCGGCTTCTCTGAAAGCAAATACTTCCGGGAGGTATTCAAGAAACATTATAAGATGAGTCCGACTAAATATGCAAAAGAAGGAAGTAACTCCTCTCCTATTATAACGGAAGACAATTTATCCGATGACTAAAAAGGAGGTAACTTTCTCGTTTTAGGAAAAAGTTACCTCCTTTAATTATTCTTCGAATGAGTTATTTACATATCAGATACTTAATGAAAAGATAACCTCCGAATACTTGCAGACACATCCCGGGAATTCCAATGCGGAAATCCTGGATAGCATTATAAAAATTACCAATGTATATCCATTCTCCTAATGTACCTGCTACCTGATAGGCAAATACTACCCCTATCAGCATTATGACAGAAATACGTCTGAAGTGTTGCGCTGTCCATCCGGCAGCAATAGCCAATAATACGGATTTCAATAAAATTACAGGTAATGTGGCGGGAGCCGGCATACTAAACAGTAGAGAATTTATAGCCGGTGATAAGACGGCAGTCAGTAAACCGACTTTCCAACCATATTTATAAGCCCCAATCAGTGTAAAGAAGTAGATTGGCAGCCAAGTTATTCCTCCTTGTGGAATGAGATGAAAGAGTTTGGGAAAAAGGATGTTACCAATGATGAATAACGAGGCTGCCCAATAGGTCTTTACGTTGCTGTAATCCAACGAATAGAGTTTCACGGTTGTTGTTTCCATATCTTCATTATTTTAAAAATTCACATTAATGCCACCCATAAATGTTGCTTTTGGCATGGGATAGCCTGCATTTATTTCATATCGTTGCGCTAACAAATTCTCTCCTTTGACAAAGATATCTGCAAAATGACATATACGATAGTTGCCTCGAAGATTCCATAGAACAAAATTTTCTTGTTGCTCATGCCCCTTTGTAACGGAGGAATAAAGTCCGCTCACATATTGAAAGCCTGTTGAAATATTCCAACGACCGGAGGTATAGTCCATACCTGCATATAGTTTATGTTCAGGAGCGGCCAGAACGGGATTTTCCATGTGCAGCCAACTATAATTGGCATAGATGTTCCAATGAGAGTTAATACGATAGCCGACATTGGTTTCAATGCCCCAGTTTTCAATTTCTCCGGAGTTGATATTCAAAGGAGGCGTCAATCCATTACTCATAATAATATTGTCGCCATTGATGTAGTAAAGGTTCATTCCGTAAGACAATGCTCCTTCCAATAAACATTGAGAGTACGAGAACTCATAATTAATCATCTTTTCAGGCTCCAACTCGGGATTGGCAGGAGCAAACATATACATTTCCCGGATAGTCGGATTGCGATAGCCTTTACTTACCATTGCTTTTACTTCCGTATTTTTCGGAAAATGAAATGCCAGACCTCCTTGTGGAATCCATTCTGTACCGACATGAGAATGATGATCTACACGGACTCCTGCATCCAGAGATAACCAGCTATTTATATCCTGACGAAAGTCAATATACCCTGCAAATTCATCCATTTGCTTATCTACTCCCGATTTGCGTTCGCCCGTAGCCAGAACTTTATTCCAAGATTCCCCTCCGAAATGTTGATAATCAAATCCTGTTGTCACACGGTTACCCGTGAAAAGAGTGGCACTCTGATACCACGATATACCCAGCATCCGGTCTTTGGAATTAAAATGTGACTTTTGTGGTTCTTCTCCAGTTTTATATCCGTCGTTTATCTTATGCCGTCCCCAGTTGTAGAAAAAGCTCAAGGTACCTGAAGTCTTTTCATAATGATTCTCTAAAGCAAACGAAGTCATGCCGCGAGTGATGCGTGAATCATTGTCGAAAAGCGGAGTTTGAACCGTTCCAGGATTGGAAGCATTGAAATGCGTTACATTTATATCTTCCCATACTTTCCAGAAAGTACTTAAGTCATAGCCTAGTTTGGCATATCCTCCATATTGCTCGAACTCCATATCGGAACGATGTCCATCCGTCCGGTTGTATGAACCTGTCACGACACTGCTGAAACACCCTTTCTTCACCCGATTTGAAAATTCTGTCTGCAAAGTATTATAAGAACCATAACCTACTTGCATATTGTTCTTCACCCCTTCTTCCTGTTGTTTACGGGTAACAATATTGATAACTCCGCCCATTGCATTCGAACCATAAAGGACAGATGCAGGACCACGTAGAACCTCTACCCTTTCTGCCAGCATGGATTGGTAGGCATCTGCTATCGGATGTCCCATTAGCCCCATATATTGCGGGTGACCATCAATTAAGACTAATAGCCCCGCTGTCGGACTACCACCAATCCCCCGTAAACTCATGCCACCTGCTGCACCTGTAGACACACCATATCCCATAATACCACGACTGGTAGTAAACCACCCCGGTACTTGTTCGGTCAATAATGGCAACAAGGAAGGTTCATACCTTTTTTCTATCTGTTGTCTATTGACAATGGAAATAGTCATAGGCAAATGGCGTATATCCGTTTCATTGCGTGTTCCGGTAACTACGACCTCATCAATAACATAATTTCGTCCTATTTGCGTACTGTCTTTTCTGTTTTCTGCCATTCCCGAAATGGACAACAGACTACTGAATAGAAATAAACAAACTGTATTCTTTCTCATACTTTAGTCTGTATTTTTACTCTTTATTTTTGATTCTTTCGAGAAAGCCACGAATCAGCTGCAAAATAGCTTCGGCCGATTCCTCTTCACTGCACATAGTTTCTACGGGACACCAGCCTGTATGGTCGCGATTCCATATAAAGGGCACTTCCTGTACAAAGTCTACTTTTACATCTGATGTCCGAAACAAGTCCATAGCGTTTGAACTGACAACATCTGTATATAACTCTTTTATACCACCTAAAATCATGAGGGCGGCAGCTCCTTTCCCAACTACTTTATCAGCAATCAGAGCTCCTTTCAGGAACTCCGGCTCCCGGGTCAGCAAATCGTATAAATCGGCTACTCCGCGTTGGGTAAAAGTGCGAATCTTTCCTTCGTTGGCTATCACACAGGAATATCCTCCTGTATGTAGTAGATTGATTAATTCTTCCATTATAAAGTCCCTTGTTTCAGTTGTTCTACAAATTGGTCTATCCGATGCAATTCTTTCGGTATATCAATATTCTGCGGACAATGTGACACACACTGATTACATCCGATACAATGACTGGCCTGTCGGAGTTTGGGCACGCTGCGATCATAACCGACAAGAAATGCCCGGCGTGCTTTCGCATAATTTTCATCTTGCCCGTTTTCAGGAACATTGCCCTCGTTGACACAACGATTATAATGTAACAGTATAGCCGGAATATCCAACCCATACGGACAGGGCATACAATATTTACAGTCATTGCAAGGAATGGTAGGGTATTTCAACATTAATTGCGCCGTTTCTTCAAGAAATTCTTTTTCTTCATCAGTAAGTGGTTCCAATGGTGAATAGGTACGGAGATTATCTTGTAAATGTTCCATATAAGTCATACCGCTTAGTACGGTCAATATATCCGGAAAAGAACCGGCAAAACGGAATGCCCACGATGCAACACTGTTTTCAGGACGGCGCTGTTTGAGTCGTGCTACTAAATTATCATTCAACTTAGACAGACGTCCGCCCAACAACGGCTCCATAATAATAGAAGGGATTCCTCTTTTAGCCAATTCACCGTACAGATATTCTGCGTCGGTATTTCGGGTATTTGTCTCTTTGGCATGTTTCCAGTCAACATAGTTTAGCTGTATCTGCACAAAGTCCCACTTTATTTCATCATGCCGGGAGAGGAGATAATCATAAACTTCAATATCCCCATGATAAGAAAATCCGAGATTCCGGATACGTCCCGCTTCACGCTCTTTAATCAGGAAGTCGAGCATACCATTGTCCAGATACCGTCCTTTAAGGGCATCCATTCCTCCCATACCGATACCATGAAGCAACATATAGTCAATATAATCTACTTGAAGCTCTGTAAATGATTTATGATACATTCTAAGTGAAGCCTCACGAGACCATGTGTCCGGCGAGAAATTGGACAGTTTGGTGGCAATAAAATATTTGTCACGTGGGTGGCGGCTTAATGCAATGCCTGTTGCCTTCTCAGAAAAACCTTGCACATAAGCCGGAGATGTATCGAAATAGTTTACTCCGTGAGCAATAGCATAATCTACTAATCCATTCACCGCGTCTTGGTCGATTACCTCACCGTTACCGTCGGGAGATGGCTTAAGAGGCCAACGCATACAACCGTATCCCAAAAGTGAAACACGGTCACCTGTTGTTGGCGAAGTACGGTAGGTCATTTTATCAGTAGGTATTTCCCCTTCTCCCGATACACTATTTGATGAGGAAGTACCTTTAGAAGAACATCCGTATAATATGGCTGTTGATGTAGCTGCACTGATACCTACAATTTTAATAAAATCTCTTCTGTTTATGTTTTTTTTATTCTTTTCTTCCATAATCTCATCTCAATTTAGATTATATAATTCTATGCATCTGATGTCCTGTTACATAAATAGCACTGAAAGGACGGGACGGACATAGATTCTCACAAGCTCCGCAGCCAATACATTTTTCCGCATTCACAACCGGAATTTTGGGAGAATCCGCCATATCCGGATCGGAAACTACCATTTGGATAGCACCGGTCGGACAATGACGCGCACAGTTGCCACATTCAACTCCATCGGTCAACGGTACGCAGTTTTCTTTAATCCATACGGCATGCCCGATTTGAATGGCAGACTTATCAGCAAGGCTAGTCAGATGAATAGCGTCCGTAGGACAGACCTCCGCGCATTTTGCACATTCAGGACGACAATAGCCACGTTCATAAGACATTTCCGGCTGCATCAAAGTCAACAAATTGCCAGAAGGGCGGAGTACCTGATTAGGACAAACCGAAACACATAATTGACAGGCTGTGCAATGCTGTGCAAAATTGCGCGCACTTAATGAACCGGGAGGTAAAATGGGATTTTCCCGATGGGGAATCTTCTTGTCTTCAATGGTTGCCAGTCCGCCGTCCACTTTCTTTTCCTGTGCTTTTAGTGCGGCGGTGGTTGCGAAGATAGCCGATGCAGAAAGAAAACTGCGGCGAGCATTGTCTACTTGCTCCGTAGTAACGGATTTAGCTTTGGAGGTAGTTATCATCTCAGGTTCCGCTTCTATTTCGGGGATACGTCTTGTGTATTTAATAGCCCCTTTCTTACATTTTCCCAAGCAGTTCATACAAACGACGCAACGGCTATAATCTATTTTATGCGTTTTCGCATCAATACAGGACGCCTTACAATTACGTGCACATAATCCGCATCCGTTACATTTGGAAGTATCAATCACCGGTTTGAAGATAGAATATCGGGATATGAATCCTAATACCGTACCTACCGGACAAATCGTATTACAGTAAGTCCGTCCATTACGCCATGCCAATATAATAAGTACAATTAGAGTAACCACGGCAATAACCAAAGTAGAAAAACTTTTTATCCATACGTCCACTTCATAAAAAGCATAACTGCCGGCCCGTTCGGCAAAGTATGCCAGAAGGTTGTTTCCCCACTGCCAAACCGGAGCGAACAAAGCAGAGACCATTCGCCCATACGCGCTATAAGGTGCTATCAGAATTGCCAAAGCATTCAAGCCTACAATCATTGCAATAATAAACACTGCTAAAACGCCATAGCGGAGCCATTTCATAGCCGGAGAATAACGGAAACGATTCTTTTTACGTTTGCCGGATACCCACGAAATAGCATCCTGAAATACTCCCAAAGGACAAATGACCGAACAATAAATACGCCCGAACAAGATTGTAAGTATGATAAGGAATAATACCACACCTACATTCAAGGCTAATACAGCCGGCAGGAATTGAATTTTTGCCAGCCATCCGAACCATGTATGCAATGTCCCTGTAAAGTCGAGAAATAACAGGGTGACAAGTGTAAAACACACAATCGCGGCTGTAAGTCTGATAGTACGTAACATAATTAAATTGTTTTCTTTTTATAGTAGTTTATATCTATATTACAGATTAATCAAGCACTCATTACTTTTTTAGCATCATATACTTTATTTATACTAATAATTTATGCAGCAAATATACTCGATTTTAAATATTCGCAAAGTAGATAGATTACAGATTATTATACCAATATTACAGAATCACTGTTTATAGACGGGCTAAATCTTTTTTTGTTACCTATTATTCTTTTTTGTAAAAGCGATATCATGATATGAACATCTTATCGTCATTTTGCCTATCTTTGTGCCCCGAAGGCAAAGAACGCTCTTTTTTAATAAACTCACTATGCAGAAATTAGTCAAGAAGGAATATCAGATTCCTTTTATTCTGGTCACTTCCCTTTTCTTTCTATGGGGATTTGCACATGCTATTTTAGATGTGTTAAACAAGCATTTTCAGGATGTGATGAATATAAGCCGTGCTCATTCGGCATGGGTACAAGTCATGTTTTATCTGGGATATTTCGTCATGGCTATCCCAGCAGGACTGTTTATCAATAAATATGGCTATCGCAAAGGAGTAGTATTCGGTTTGTTGCTCTATGGTATCGGTTCGCTGCTTTTTATTCCCGGTGAATACTGGATGTCGTTTCAGTTCTTCCTTTTCTCCCTGTTTGTCATTGCCTGCGGTTTGGTATTTTTGGAAACAGCCGCCAATCCTTATATGACGGAATTAGGTGAACGGGAAACTGCCGCCAGCCGATTAAATCTGGCACAATCATTTAACGGATTGGGTTGTATCTGCGGGCCGCTTATAGGAGGTTTATTATTGTTTTCGGAAGAAGGTAGTTCGAATATCTCATTGCCATATACATTAATGGGAATCATTGTACTGGCAGTTGCTTTAGTATTTAACAAAGTCCGTTTGCCGGAGATTACCCATGAAGAAGACACGGATAAACAGGGGCAGGCACAGGGACTCTGGTCACACAAGCTTTTTATTTTTGGTATCGCAGCTTTATTCTGTTATGAAATTGCAGAAATCTCTATTAATAGTTTTTTTATTAATTATGTGGTAGATGACGGCTGGATGAACGCCCGCGATGCTTCTGTGATTCTTTCGTTCGGTGGTCTGGGGCTATTTATGTGCGGACGATTTGCCGGTAGTTGGGTGATGCGGCAGATACGGGCAGAGAAAGTATTGTTCTTTTGTGCTGTCGGTACAGTCGTAACAAGTTCTTTAATTGTACTGAATCTGGGGATCATATCACTAATAGCTCTTTTCTTGGGTTACGCTTTTGAAGCAATTATGTTTCCTACTATTTTTGCACTTTCATTACGGGGACTGGGCAATCATACCAAACGTGCATCCTCTTATTTAATGATGTCTCCCATTGGAGGGGCTGTCGGCCCCTTGCTCATGGGATATGTAGCAGACCAGACTACAATGTCCTTCTCATTCATCGTTCCGTTGCTTTCATTCATAGTGGTGATGATGTATGCATGGAAAACATTGAGATAATTAACTCCGCCTGGGGCGGTATAGAATACCGAATATATTTATCAAATATCCTGTCAGACATACTACGGGTGCTACCTTTATACGCAATCCGCTGAATATATCAGGGTTGTAGGCGGCAGGGGTACTCCCCTCACCGCTCATGAATAGATAACCTACTATTATTACTACCGAACCAATTAGCAGAATTATATAATTTCTTCTGCTAAATACTGTTTCTGTCTCTTTCTGTTTCATTATTTTTGATTTCATATTCTTCTTCCGTTTTAGTTTTTGTAATTCATAGTTGGAGCGAATAGCGCATATTTTTCCTCAAACCGCCGGTTGCTCTCTTTATATTTTTCTCCGTCTATCTTCTTCAAGAGTTCATTATATTGGTTCCATTGCCAGAATTTATAGATACAATCATTGCGAACCATTTCTATACGGTTTCCTTTTAATGAAAAAGCCCAGTTTATATAATCTTCCGCTTCAGCTATCAAATGTACAGCCAGAGTCACTGCTTTCGTTTTTTCACCCAAAGCAGCATAGGCCGTCGCTATATCATAAGAACCGCTTTCATGTGTTTCGGGAACATTATATCCCGGAATAACCTGTTCCGCATAAGCGAGTACTTTCTTTGCACGCTCATTATCTCCTTGCGCTATCAGTTCTTTGGCAAGTTGCGCAAAAAGCCTGCGATGATACCAACACGTGCGTAGTGTTGTTTCATCCAGATAGAGCCCCGGAGTATCCAGTCCGCCATATTTATATCTATTCATAACGTTGTCATAAAGCCTTTCCACATCTACTGCATAAAGTCTGTTTTCACCGACATCTCCCCACTTTTTATAGTCAAAAGGTGTAAAGCGGAATGCTAATCCTTCCTGTACAAAGTAATTGTCAAACTTCAGTTTACTGACACTTCCTACGGAAATTGCAAGATAAAGCGGACGTTCCCAATTACAGTTGGCAAGCATTTCCAGCATGAGTAAATCGACTTTAGTCAACATACGTATATCCGTTAAAGGAATATACAGTTTGTCCGGTATGGCATCCTTCAAGTCCTCCCCTTTCAAATGTCGGATTGTTTTGGGGAGCATGATTCCCGAACGGAGCAGCGCGTCCTTATCAATGTGGATATTTATCGTATCCGTAGGGATTACGTGAAACTCCGGTTTCTCTGAGAACACCCAATATTTCAAGATATTTTTTACCTCAAACGGGTCTTCTCCGAAGCTGTCACGGGCTTCCTCCGGGTGCTTCCGGTACAGTTCCTCAATTTGTTTTTTCAGTTCCGGACGTACGGCCACATATTCGTTGGTTCCTTCCTTATATTGATTTTTATTCCAGCTTATAGGCAGTCCGGGAGCATTATACAACGGGCATTGCTGTTGATAAATATACCAATCGGTCTGCGCATAACTTAGGTTACAAACACGTGCATCCCTGCGTACTTCTTCCGTATCCTGATTATACCATAGCGGGAACGTATCGTTATCTCCGTTACAAAAAATAATCGGATTTCCTTCATCGGGAAGAGTCATCAGATAGTTAGCCCCAAAGTCGCGACAAGTAAAACGGGCGCTCCGGTCATGGTCATCCCAGGTCTGGCTCGCCATTTGCACCGGAATCAATAAACAGATTGTCATTAACACACTGACTTGCACCGTCGAAGCTGTTTTCCGGCGAAGCATATCACATAATCCTGCCGCTCCTATCCCTATCCAGATAGCAAAAGCATAGAACGAACCGGCGTATGCGTAGTCCCGTTCACGCGGCTGACCGGGAGTTTGATTCAGATAAAGCACAATAGCCAGTCCCGTCATAAAGAAAAGGAAGAACAGTACACTAAACTGCTGTTTGCCTTTCTTACTGCGGTTCCATTGCCAATAGATTCCGAACAGTCCTAATAATAGCGGCAGTCCGTAAAACACATTGTGCCCTTTGTTCTGACGTAAAGATTCCGGTAACAAACTTTGGTCACCTAATCTTAAATTATCTAACCAGGAAATTCCCGTTATCCAGTTCCCATGTTCCGGTTCGCCACTCCCTTGCACATCGTTCTGCCGTCCTACAAAGTTCCATAAGAAATAGCGCCAATACATATAATTGAGCTGATAGGTAATGAAATAAGTGAGGTTTTCTTTTTGCGTGGGAGCCGCTTCGCTTCCTCCCGTCCAATTTTTGTATGAAGCAGCCATTCGCTCATTCCACATTCGGGGAAACAACATATTCTGAGTATAGCACACATCTTCTTTATACCGGATTATTTTATATTTACCTTTTTCCTTATCCGGACGATATACAGCACTTCCCTTTGTCGTTTTTACTCTGTAATAGTCACCTTCAGGCACATATTCCGGTTCGGATGCATAAGTTTTTCCATAAAGCAGAGGAGCACTTTCATACTGCTCGCGATTCAGATAACTTTTAAGTGTAAAAATGTTGTCCGGCGCATTCTCATTAAGCGGAGTATTAGCGTTGGCACGAATCAGTATCACCGCATAGGTGGTATAGCCTACGGTGAGCATAAGCAAGCACCATAAAGAAGTATGCAACATACGTTTTCGGAAACGATAAATGGCTCCGACCAGTACGAGAAATGTTAAAGTTAAAAAGACGATCAGCCCCGTATGGAAAGGAAGTCCGAACACATTGACAAAGAGCAGTTCGAACCACCCTCCCATATCAGCTATGCCAGGAATATAAACAAAAAGGATAAATACGATAAGAAGACCGGATATGACAATTGCAGCAGCTACTCCTTTAAACGATATTGCATGATACTTCTGATAATAGAAAACCAGCACAATGGCCGGGATGCAGAGCAGATTAAGCAAATGCACTCCAATTGACAGCCCAATAATAAAAGCTATCAGGATAATCCAACGGTCACCATATACCGAATCCGATTCATCTTGCCAGCGAAGAATCATCCAGAAGACCAATGCCGTAAGAAAAGAAGAGAAAGCATAAACTTCACCTTCTACCGCACTGAACCAAAATGTATCACTGAATGTATATGCCAAGGCTCCGACAAATCCCGACCCCAGAATGACGATAACATCTATCGTTGATAAATTCTGCTCTTCATTTACTATCAGGGATCTTACTAACCGGGTGATGCTCCAAAAAAGAAACAGGATGCAACCGGCACTCAACAACGCATTCAGAAAATTCACCAGCCAAGACACTTGCGATGCCTCGGAAGCAAACTGGGTAAACAGGTTTCCTACGAGCATATAGAAAGGTGCACCCGGTGGATGCCCTACTTGTAACTTTTCGGCACACGAAATAAATTCGGGACAATCCCAAAAACTAGCAGTAGGTTCAATCGTCATTCCATATACAAAAGCTGCTATTAGAAAAACAATCCACCCACTAAAATCATTCCATTTTTTAAATAATAAGTTATTCATTGCTCTGTAACTTTTTTGTTTGCAAAGTTATAGAACAAGCATATAAAAGAGAAGATTCTTATCGGACGAATACGGACACTTTATACTTATAATCAGTTGATATTCAACAACGTCACATAAACAAGCACAGACAAATGCAGACTATAATGATTTCACAATATCTTCCAACGATTCTTTAGAGTTTGCCAGCATTAATTTCTCCGTTTTTATCCTGGAGATTCTCCGGGTCAGAGTCTCAACAGTCAGTTTCATTAAATCTGCAAAACAAGTAGGCTGAACACCTTCGCGTAAAAAAGCACATACCCTCAAATCTTCTTCTGTAAGTTTCGGACTTATCTCTTTCAATTTGGATACAAGGCCGTAAACGTTTTCCTGAAGTCGTAAAAGTTCCGTCCAGTCTCTTTCTGAAAAAGACGGTATTTTGGGAGACAAAGCAGTTCGTTCCTTCAACTGACGGACTTTCGAGATAACCGGAGAATTTTCATAAATATGCTGTTGAAGGGATTGATACTTTTCTTCGAGATAATTACATTGCATCGCCAATTTGTCAGATTCAACCTCTTTCATCTGCATTTCTTCCTTAAAGGTATCCAGTTGCGAGTGTACAGACAGATGTTTCTTCCATAGCAATCCAAGCAAGAGGGACATGGCACCGAACACTCCCAAAGCGGAAGACAGAATCACGGTAGAACGGTCTTTACTGTCAATCAACATCAATTGGCTGGCATACGCTTTTCTTTCCATTTCCAGCGCTTCGTCAAAGTTGCCATATTTCTGATAATAAAGACTACATCTCCTGCAAATCTTAGTCATTTGTTCATATTCTTCTGTTTGCGCAGCTAGTCTTATTGCTTCTTTGAAATGAGTTTCAGCGTCTTTCTCCTGATTCAAATCACTTTCTACACATGCCAGATAATAATAGGCTTTTGACTTCTGAATTTCATTTCCGTATTGCTCATAATAAGACACGGCCTGACGAATCTGATGATCAGAAGAATGAGGTATATTCTTATCTTCATTGAATTGAGTACAAAGCAAATTGTATTCTGCAAGTTGCGCCTCATTCATTTGGTTCATTTGAATAGTTTCAAGAATAATGGATGCCGTATCCGGATCTTGCTCCATTAATTGAGCAGCTTTATCTAATCCTTGTTTCACATTAGTCCCCTCCGGATGACATGCGGCCAAAGAGAGGACAAATACATACAATAAAATTCGAAGATTACTCATAGTCTCAATTTTTAATCTCTACATACAAATATGCGACAAATTTATAAGATTATTGTTAGAGTAGCGAATATTTCTTCCTTCTTTTAGTAAACTCTAAACTTGATATAGTATAAAATTAATCGTCTGATAACTGTTATTCTTTCGTCTAAATTTACTTTCTATACTTTTCTTGATAAATATCAAGGAACAGCAAGCAGTTAATTAGGAAGATAAGCTGTATCTTTGTAGCAATAAAAAATATATCATGATTAAGAACATTGTATTCGATTTTGGTGGAGTTATTGTAGACATTGACCGTGATAAAGCCGTTCAGGCATTTATCAAACTGGGATTGACGGATGCAGACAGTCGGTTGGATAAATATCATCAAACCGGAATATTTCAGGAATTGGAGGAAGGTAAACTTAGCGCTGATGAATTTAGAAAACAACTGGGAGATTTATGCGGACGAGAGCTTACTATGGAAGAAACCAAACAGGCATGGCTGGGCTTCTTCAACGAAGTAGATTTGCGCAAACTTGATTATATGTTGGAATTACGGAAGTCTTATCATGTATATATTCTTAGTAATACCAATCCTTTTGTCATGTCATGGGCTTGTAGCCCCGAATTTTCCTCAAGGAAGAAGCCATTGAATGATTATTGTGACAAGCTGTATCTATCTTATCAGGTAGGACATACAAAACCTGCACCGGAAATATTCGACTTTATGATAAAGGATTGTAATATAATTCCTTCCGAAACTTTATTTGTAGATGACGGAACTTCAAATATCCACATGGGCAAAGAGCTGGGATTCGAAACTTTCCAACCCCGGAACGGAACTGATTGGAGAGCAGAACTGACTGCTATATTAGAGGAGTAATAATTGGCCCTTATATCACTTTCTGAAAAAACATGCAACCACAAGTCATACTTATCACCGGAGCATCTTCCGGGTTCGGGAAAATCACAGCGCAAATGTTATCTGAACAGGGGCACATTGTTTACGGAACAAGTAGAAAGCCTTCCGGAAACATGAACAATGTAAAAATGCTTGTTGCCGATGTCACTAATATTCTTTCTATCCACGAAGCTGTCGGACAGATTATATCAGAACAAGGACGGATTGACGTATTGATTAATAATGCCGGAATGGGTATCGGCGGCGCTTTGGAACTCGCAACAGAAGATGAAATATCCGGGCAGATGAATACTAATTTCTTCGGCGTAGTGAACATGTGCAAAGTGGTGCTGCCTTATATGCGCAAGGCACGAAGAGGAAAAATCATCAATATCAGTTCTATCGGTGGAGTAATGGGTATCCCCTATCAGGGATTTTATTCCGCTTCTAAATTTGCAGTCGAAGGATATAGTGAGGCTTTAGCCTTGGAAGTTCATCCGTTTCATATAAAAGTTTGTATTGTAGAACCGGGAGATTTCAATACCGGATTTACAGATAACCGGAATATTTCGGAAGCAACAAGAGTAAATACCGATTACAAGGAGAGTTTCCTGAAATCATTGGAAATTATAGAAAAGGAAGAACGTAACGGATGTCACCCGAAGAAGTTAGGGCATGCAATCTGTAAAATAGTAGCATGCAAAAATCCTCCCTTCCGTACGAAAGTCGGACCATGGATACAAGTCACATTCGCTAAGAGTAAGAAATGGCTGCCTGACGTTGTCATGCAATATGCTCTTCGAATATTCTATGCCATTCAATAGGCAGGTATGCAAAAATCGCCTTCTATAACTTTAATAGTTATAAAAAGCGATTTTTTATTTCTAGAAAAAACTATTCTCTCTGTTTCAGATTAGTTTTTGGGTACTAATTCCAGAAACATTGTAGTGGTCAGTAATATAGCCAATCCGATACAGACAGTTATTAATAACCAATTAATATATTTTGCTTTCGGCTTCGTATCGGCATGCAGGTTATTCAGGAAATACTCTCTGAAGAAAAGATACAAGCCGGGAATGGTTGCACTTGCCAACAAAAAGTCTTCCGGAATCTGGAAGAAATAAGTTTTGGATAATCCTATCAATGACCAGTGGCAAAGAAAAAGCACCAGAAACATATTCACTTTATGAGCAAACAGCAATAGTAGTCCGATTGTAAATACCACCACGGAACAGGGCATTACCGGAGAGGTCATTTCCGGGAAACTAAGTCCGCGGGCCAACGAAACCAGTGGGTATATAAAAGGCATTGCCAACAAGATATACGATAAGATATCATACTTATGTGTACGTTCAAAAGTTGTATATCCCGTAATAGTATCCCAAATCCAGATAATAGCCATTACTCCCCAAAACATAGCCATTACTCCATTATAGCTGCGTTCCTCACAATAAATATAATAATAGATAACTGAAATCCATGAATACAGCCCTATCATGTAGAACTTCATTCCCATTTTCACACACGGACGTGGCCGGCAGATGAGCAATGCTGTCAGCACGATACCAATAAGAATAATAACTATCTGCAAAAGCCAGGTGGCTGAATTATAATATGCGATTGTTCTCCAAAAAATCTCCATAAAAGTAGTTTAATTAATGTCTTGTTAAAGAAAAAGCCCGGTGTGGAAACAGGAACATCGGGAATGTGGCTCCTACCGCCAACATGAATATTACAGTACTGGCTATCAAGCTATTGGAGAAAAACATACCCATGAATTTATCCAGTTGCTCCGGGTCATTCATATTCTGTAAACACATAATCAGTGAAAATACCATATTATAGGCAAACTTGCCCGGAATCATCGGAAGCAATGCCGGAATATAGAGTACCGTCATTGGGCAATAGACCCTTTTTCCCAGCCATAGACTACCAAAACCTATTACCAAACCGGCAAATAAAGAAGCGGTAGCAATATCTACCCCTAAATAAGTCATCAGGCAAAAACGACATGCGTGTCCTAATGCCGCTAAAATCGCAATCATTTTAAATGCGCGCAAAGGTGGGTCGGAAATAGCTCCGAAGCCTATACCCGCCACTGCTGCAAAAAATCCATCGGAAAGAATATCGAGTGCTACCATATCAAATTAAGCTGTTTTTTACCATTAATAATGTAAAGGAAAGGCCGATCGCAATGCTGACAATCAGCAAGGACGCCTCCGTCAAGCGGGCAAATCCGGTCAGGACATATCCTTCTACCACATCAATCACACCATTAATCAAAGGCACCCCCGGAACGAGATACAGTACGCTGGTTGCCAGTGCTATTTCGGAAGTCGTATCAAATATCAAAGCTGTGGATGCACATAGGGAAGCCACGAACGCCGAAACAATAAATGTTATATAATGATTGATTTTCTTTTTCTGCATCTGTTGTTTCAGGTAAAATCCTGTAATTGTGGCTGAGAAAACAATGCCCATAGAAATCAAATCCCCTCCGAACAGTTTACAGAAAGAAGCATTGGCAAATCCTACCAGCAATAATACAAAAAGAGGATGTATCATCGGAGCGGAAACTATTTTCCTGTATTTTTCCGTCAGTTCTTCCAACGAGAGGCGATTGTCCACGGCTTCCCAACTCAATGCACTTAATTCCGAGTTATGTTCAAAACTAATAGGATGTGCAGGAATGTCTATAACCTCGTTGCAAGCCTCATTGGTTTGTTTGTCAATAATCGTAAGAATGATGTTTTTATGAAATACTCCTAATTTTACGTCTAGCCCGAAAGCCTCACCGATACGTTTGGAATTACGGACAACCCGCGAAGTATGTACTCCGGCTCCCATTAGGTGGGCAGAATATTCGGCAATGAATTTTCCTTTTGATAATAAAGATTCGCTTGTCTTCATGCATGTGGTATTTTTAAATCGGCTGCAAAAGTACAAAAAAGAGTCATAGCAGAAGCCTTATTCTTGAATATTTTCTCATTAAATATCCGAAAACAAAAACACAGCCTTTCACAGAGCTAAAAAATAAGCTACTGTGAAAGACTGTATCAATCCTTTGATTAGCAATAAAATAAATCGTCTTCCTTAGATGGAATAACGGGAAGCAACACGCCTGCCTCTTTTAATTCATTAATCTTCTGTTTCACTTCCGGTGAAAGTTCCACCGGATCGGGATTCATCGGACGGATTCAAGAATTGTTCGCGAAGCGAATGTGTTTGTTGAGTACCGGAAGGACATATAACAGTCCATACCAATAAAGAAAATACAAATATTCGATGTTTCAGTCGGCTTTCCATTCCAATCTATATTTTTACTAAAATAAAGACGGAAATCCGGCCGTTTTGTACTCACTATCCTCTACTTCTGAGTAAAATAAATAAAAAGTTATTTTATATTTTTAACCGCCTCCTCAATTCTAGATCGCAAATTCGGATTACTCGGACGTGCCGAACTACCAAAATCAATAATCTGTCCTTTTCTGTTTATCAAGATATAATATGGCATATCATGCACATTCCATTGGTTACAAATCTTCTGATAATTTTCTTTTCCAAAAAAATCATTTGCATAAATACATTCAATTCCCCGGTTCCTCAATGAATACTTATCCAGGCACTCCTCCCACTCCTCTTTCGGTTCGCTGCCACATATAGAATATATGACCAAATCTTTTGTAGAATACTTACTGCGTAACTGCTTCAACGGTTCCATCTCCGTTAAACAAGGAGGGCACCACTTAACCCAAAAATCAAAATAGATCACTTTTCCACGATCTTTCTCGAGCATTTCATAAATAGGTTCCATAAATGACATAGACGTTTTTTGACTTGCATTTTCATGAAATACCCCATACAATAAATTATCGGAAACCGATTGAGGATTTTCCAAATATGACTTAGTCCGATTATATATTTGGGTAATCTGTGCACGTAAATGCGGCATCTTCACTATTGAATCAAACTGTGCGTGTCGTTTTGCTAAAGCAAGTGTATCATTAGCCGTCAAACAATTAGCCATCATCTTTGTATACAAATACTGATTCAATGTGTTCTCCCCAATTAGAGACATCATATCCTCTATCTTCGGATATTTCCTATTTTTCAAAGCCATTCCAAATAAAACATAGTTTTCTACACTTTCAGCAATATCAAATAAACGTGCTGATAGTATGCCTTTATGGTAAAGCCCGTTAATTTCAGGCAACAACGCATGATAGCGCTCCAACTCCTTACCAGTTTCATCTTGGATGTGAGAAGCATAAAGTAGCAAAGCATAATAATAATCCTGTTTCAATAGTTCTTCTGTGAGAAATTCAACTTCTTCTGACGGCTTATATTTTTGTATATACTCTTGCCTACGTTCCAAACGAAGATTATACTCCCTTTTAAGTTCTGTTTCAAAATCATTATTATTCAAATTAGATCCTATACTATAATTCTGTATATAGTAATAAGCATTCTCAGTAAAAGCCAATATTTCTTGGTTTAATTTTTCAGCATCACCCGTTACTTTGGGATGAAACATATCTTTAAAATCAATCTCTACGTATACACTATCCCCCGGATGCACATACAAATGTTCGGCATAATTACGAATAGAAATCTCCCTTATTTTTGCAAAAATAGGAAAACGGAAAGAGAATGATCCATCCTTTTGGATAGGTGCACAGTACTGATTCTCCATTTTTCTAAAAAAAGGAATAATAAGAGTCAAATCTTTTTCATTAGGATAAAAATCCCGGTTCAGCACCTTGCCTGTAACAATCACTTCTTCAGCGTATTCTTCAGGTAAAGAATAGCTTTCCTCCGCTTGTTCAGAAAGTTCAGGCTGAAAATTACTTTGTGTTTTTGAACGGCAACCAAATAACAGCAAAGAAGCTATTATCAGAAAAGAAAAAAGATGTTTCATCATGTGTGAGTAGTATTATAACGTTTCGGTAATCAGAATATATAAAGCAGAACAAAGATAATGATTATTATCTTTGTTCTGCTTTATTTGTATGACTTTTAAAATTAAATATCATGTCAGGTGTCAGCACCTTTTTTTATTTATTCCATAAACCGGAAAACAATCCGCCCCGTTTGGGAACCATTCACCCACTTAGCTTGTGAAGAAGGACAGCACAAATCCGTTGAGTTTACCTTATTACGTACCGGTGGAATCACATTCAAAACAGAAATTCCACTTTCGGGAAGTGTATAAAGCACTCGGTTTCGGCCGTCACAAGGCTGATATACTCCGATATACGCATCATAGCTACCTTCCTTTTCGTGATGTGGCCCTACAATACCGTCAACGCCAAAGTTGCCTTGATTATCAATGAATCCGTCCATATCCACGCGTTTCACACCTTCATCTGCCAATACCCATAAGAAGCCGCCGATACTGCCCTACCGGATTCCTTTCTTGATAAGTCGCATAATCCGCCTTGGGTTCCCCCCATTACTCGCGAAGGGTCTATCTTAAATGGATAACCGGCTGATACATAAATTGGAGTACCATATCCGTTGATTTCCCAATTAGCAGGAACCGGAAAATCAGTCCAGTCCTTATCATTAAAATTCGTTTGATAAAAATCAACGATTCTTTCGTCAGGTACAGGTGTCCATCTGAATTTCCACATTCCATCCAAGCATACCGAACAGTCTCCTTTCTGTGTGGAGAAAGGAATAAACGCAGCCCGTGCCGGTTTCCGATTGATTTGAAGTACATGGTGGTTTTCCCAATCATGTACTGTCTGTGCCTGCATCGGACAAACGACCAATGCCCCAAACAGTAAAGTATATATTTTCATTCGTTCTTTTTTCTTCATATCAAGTAGACGGATGAGGAGTCTTTTTGTACTCTATAAAAGCACTGATTAAAATATGAATATCGAATCTTAAAAAGAGAATATCATATTAACACTCAATATATTGCAAATTAAAATAGCGATATAAACAAGCTCAAAAACATTCATTAAAGTAGTATTATCTTCAAAAGAAATGAGTTTCTTTGTTATGGAATTATATTTATTACTTCATACTTTGCATTAAAACAACAACACATGGAAGTGAACGAACAAACACTCTACGATGATGAATTGCTGAATATTCTACCTGACGGAGTTATTATATTGGATATAAATGGAAAAATCATACAACTAAATCAGCAAGCTCTTACAGAACTTCATGTTCATTCATCTGTCAATACAATGATGCCCCTCCCTACAAGTCAGATATTCAAGCTATTGAATAATAAAGAAGATATTTTGTCAACTATCTTAGAGAAGATTAGTCAAGGTGAGAGGATATATACACTTCCAGAACATACCTATATACAGGAGCAAGTAGACCATACACAATTCCCTATAAGGGGAGAATTTGCTACAATCAGAAATAAAGGAAACTTAAAAACCATCTTGTTCTTTTTTCGTAATATTACAGTGGAACTCACACAAGAATATATTCTGAACACTGCTTTGCAAAGGACCAGAATATATCCTTGGTATTACGATATAAATCGAAGTGAGTTTACTTTAGATAATCGTTATTTTACCCATTTGGGTATTCCGGCTGGAGAAAACAACACCTTAACAATGGAAGAATATGTAAGCATGATTCACCCGGACGATCGACAAACTATGGCTGATGCCTTTGTCGTACAACTCAGCGGCATTGAAACATTTGATAAAGCTGTTCCATTTCGATTGCGTCGTGGAGACGGTACATGGGAATGGTTTGAAGGACAATCCACGTATATCGCAAATATCTCCGGACATCCTTATCGGTTAGTGGGAATCTGTATGAGTATTCAGGAATATAAAGATATAGAAAACACTCTGATTGAAGCTCGTAAAAAAGCAGAAGAAAGTGATCGGCTTAAAATGGCATTTTTGGCAAATATGAGCCATGAAATCCGGACACCGTTAAATGCGATAGTAGGTTTCTCAGATGTCATTGCTTCCACTTATAATGAATTAAGCGATGAAGAACGGGCTGACTTTGTAAGGTTAATCAGTATCAACAGCGAGCATTTGGTACGATTGATTGATGATATACTTGACTTATCAAAAATAGAATCAAACACGATTAAATTCACTTATTCCTGTTGTTCCCTAAAATCCATGATGAAAGATATAGAGAAAGAACAAGCAGTAAAACAGTTGCCGGAAATTGAAATAAAAGCGTTACTACCGGATGATGACATTTACATTAATACCGACGCGACACGCTTGAAACAGGTTATTTGCAATTTCATAAACAATGCCCGCAAATTTACAGAGAAAGGTTATATCCATTTCGGCTTCACATCACATTCAGAGAAAGACCAATTGGTTTACCTGTTTGTGGAAGATACGGGAGAAGGAATTCCGCAAGAATGCCAGAAAGAGATATTCGACCGTTTCTATAAGGTCAATACTTTCAAACAAGGTACGGGGCTAGGGCTTTCTATCTGCAAAACGATTGTAGAGCACCTACAAGGAAGTATTTCGGTTGAATCGGAAATCGGAAAAGGAAGCCGCTTTATTGTGACATTGCCGTTTAAAAGGCAATCGAAAGGAGTTTAATGCCCTCTGTACTCTTGTGGAGTAACTCCTGTATGCTGCTTAAAGAACTTGTTGAAGAAAGAAATATTATTAAATCCCAAAGATAAGGCAATATTCTTCACAGGCTCATTAGTCGATTTTAACCGGGATTTTGCGTCCATTAAGATAACGGAGGCAATCACTTCCAATGGGGTATTTCCAGCAACTTTTTTTATTGTCGAACAGAAATGTGGCAAACTAAGCCCCAGTTGATTGGCATAAAAGGAAGTCCCATGATGAACTATATAATATTTCATGACCAATTTCAGAAACTCCTGATAAATCTCATACTTCCTTGATTGGGAAGATAGATACAGGTTATTTTGCATCTTGTAAATCTCAGTGGCTCCCTGAACGAACATAGTAAGGACAGCTTTTACTATCTCTTTATTTGCCTGTGTACGAGGTGAAGCATATGACAGTATTGACGATTCATAAAACATCTTGTAGCTACAAGCTTGTAATGGAGACAACGTTATTATTGGGTTTTCCATAATTACAGGAAGAAGATGTTCTGTGGATTTCATTAAATTTATACCTTCTATAAATCCGGCTGAGAACCCAGCATAATAGATATGAATATCCGGTGAGAAATCAAGAATTTCCATAAAATAACCAGGCAGTAAGGTTATCAAATCGTTTTCACCAATATGATGAAGATTTCCATTGATTGTTGTTTGCATTACTCCCTTAACACAGAGGATGAAAAAACCGGACCTTACCCTACAAGGAAAGTTCTTGTACCTTTTTGATAAATCTATCTCATATCCTTCTCCAACAATATAATCAACTGGCAAATCAAAATTAGGTATATCACTCTCCATTGTGTTATTTTGTTTTTGATTTCAAATATAGAGATTATTTAAAACTCGGCTCTCAAATAATTAAAATCAGAGTATCGAATCTTAAAAAAATAACATCTATATTCTATTTATAAGAAAAGATTAGAATATGAGAAATGTGGCTTATATAACTGACTTTCAAAAAGCCCTATTGAATATCCAATGCGTCAAATGCCAAGCCTTCCATAGTATCAGCCGAAAGTAACACTTTATAATGTCCGGCATTAATAAATGTCCCCGTAGTGGTACTCATCATTTTCCACTTGTCCGGTGTCTCCGGAAATATCTGTATATCTTCTTTCAAGACTACCCTTTTCGCGTCAATAAACTTCATTAACACAGGGATTGGTTTTCCGCTTGTATTCATGTATTTGAAGCGAAGCGCATAGACCTGCACCAATCCGGTAGAAACATTCCATTCGATACTGTTCCCTTTACTAAAAAATACTCCCATTTGTTTACGATGTTCTTTCTTTTGAAATTTGCCTTTCATCACAGCTGTTTCTGCTTCATAAGCCACACTGACACGAGTATTTTTATCTTCGGAGAGCAGTTCTTTCGGGAGTTTCTCCATAACTTTTTGCCGTCTTCTCCCAACTCCAATCAGTTGCCGGAAATACTGCCGGCTTCAAACCCGGATGGGTAGAAGCCTCTCTGGGGTATAAGGATATTCATAAACACCATATCCCGGCAGATAAGTCATTTTCTGCAAACCTACATAAGCACCGCGAAGTACCATTTCAGGTCCGTCCTTCAGTTCTTCCGGGAAGTTCAGTTTCCCTTCCGAATCGTTCAGACGGTCTATCAGTTCACGGCATCCGTAAATTACACCACTACCGTCCCTGCCGGAGACTTTAGTAAGATTTCCGGCAGTCGTAATATGAAAAGTTATATCTATATCTGCTCGCTGGTACCCCAATATTAAAAAGATAACAGAAGCAAACAAAAAGTTCTGGTATATAAGACTAAAAAGCGTATATTTGCGAATTACTATTTTTAGTTTTATGCAAACTTATATCGAAACATCCCGATTGATCCTTCGCGATTGGAAAGAGGAAGACATTCCTCTTTTTGCCCTCATGAACGCCGACCCTCACGTCATGGAGTACTTTCTCCAACCATTAACTCCGGAAGAATCACTCAATTTTTATCATCGTATCCAAAAGGAATTTCAAACCTGCGGCTTCGGTTTGTATGCCGTAGAACGCAAAGAAGACCATGCTTTTATGGGCTATACCGGGCTGCATCAGATAACATTCGATGTAGATTTTGCACCGGGTATAGAAATCGGCTGGCGGCTGGCACATGAGTATTGGGGACATGGCTATGCCCCTGAAGCAGCAACAGCTTGTCTGGAATATACTCGTAAACAACCGGACATTACAGAACTGTATTCATTTACTTCCCTGCCGAATCTCCGTTCGGAACGTGTAATGCAGAAGATAGGTATGACACGAATGAAAGAGTTCGACCATCCGCTTGTTCCTGCTGACCATCCATTATGCAAACACGTGTTATATCATATCAAAACAGGATGAAAGCATTATCCGGAAGATTTGTATTCCTTTTAAAACGATTAACACACCAACCGTGACGGGTGAAGGTGGATGAAGAAGACAATCCGGCAATTATATTGGTAAAACAAAAGAAATAAAGGTAAACATAGAAACTATTGACTTTGCTCTTTTTATTTTGTATATTTGTCCGAAAGAACCAACTGGAACAAGAATGAGATATACAAAAATAAAGACATAAAGATAGACTTTGAAGGCATAGATATATGTCCGGAAGAATAGAAACGGGGCAAAATCTGTAGAGATTTTACCCCGTTTTGTTTAATATATTCAGTTTCATTTACTAAGTAACCCTGAATATCATTTATTATAAACGTGAGACCCGTTTATAATAAACTGTTCCATTATTTATTAAAAACACAAAATGAGTTTATTAGCATCTTGTATAAGAAAAAGAAAACTGTTTAAGAGTAGAAAAGACAGCAATGGGACATACACAAATATATCTATACATTGAAGACAATAAACGACCTTTACAACTAATTTTCTTTTTCACTTATTACTCATTTAGTGCTTCTCAACAATAGAGATAATATCACTATTGTTCACCTATTCGTATTTTATTCTTTAGTAAAGTTTCTGGTTCACCAGTTCGTCAAAGAGCCTTGCATATTTCTCTGCGACCGCTTCTGCGAACTTTTTACCTTTTTCGGCAGAGGCTCCACGCGGATCACCTACCCCGGTATCTTTCGATACTTTTCCCCAGTTTCTGGGAATCCATGCTACTTTTTCATTCAAAGACTGCACGGCAAAGGTTTTATATTCTCCACTTCCTGCTTCTTCAAGATTGACCAGTTCGGGATGATAGTGCATCATTACAGATGTCTCGACTTCATCTGCATGGTCACCCGGATTTTCAAAATAGTCCTTAACCTTTAATACGGTATACCATTCACTTGATGCAATCAGAAAGTCAGGATAGTCTACCGATAAATCACGAATCATACTTTTAAAAGTATTGCCACCATGCCCGTTGATAATTACTAATTTCCGGATACCTTGAACATAAAGGGAAGAAACAATATCCGTCAGTATTGCTTTCTGAGTTTCATAACGCGTATGGATACAAAACGGAAGTTCCCGTTGTCCCGGATTTTGCGACCCCATGCCGATAGGTGGCATGACCATACAATTTACCCCATATTTCTGTTTGGCTATCAAAGCGGCAGAAACCGCTACATCATGAGAAAGGATACAATCCGTCATATAGGGCAAATGCAGATTATGAGGTTCGGTAGCCCCCCACGGTAACGCTACAATATCATATCTCCCATCTTTTACTTCTCCATAACAAGATATGGATAAATCAACTTTTCTATTCATATACCTTATTTATTTCTGATGATTATACTATTTCATTTTTACTATCACTTCTTTCTTTTTTTATCAGACCATACTTCTTGAAGCAAAAATAGGAATTGTTTGGAGATTCTATAGCTAATCAAGGACTAAATTCACTAACTAATTAACAAATATATTACAAGCGATAGGTAACCGTTCTTTCTTCGGAAGAGTCAATTCAAAGACGCCAGATACCTTCTAAGACTTTCTCTACGGTTCCTATATTCGCTTTGGGTTGGCGGCAGCTCTTGATTGTCAGATATCCCTTGCCTTCCGTAGCTTTTACTTCCTTCGTTTTATTATCCATGTGTTGCAATCTCAAAATTACGGAAACCATGAGAAATTTCCGGAGAATAGATTTTTAGCCAATAATACTCTTTATATAATCCGTAGGGCATACATGATAGAAATCCTTAAATTTCTTCCTAAAATATTGGACATCACAATATCCCAACATACCTGCTATTTCCGAAATATTAAATTGTTGGGAAGCCAACAATTTAAGTGCTTTATCCATTTTGAATGAATAGATGTAATCTTCCGGTGACATACCTATAATATCCTTTATCTTACTGTAAAAAGCAGTACGACTCATCCCTATATCAACACAAAGTTTATCAATCCTATATTTCTCCGTTGAGAGATTCTTTTCCAATATTTCATTGACTTTATTCATAAATAACAAATCTGTGTTTTCCATTTCCTGCCTCATAGGCACCAAAGGAAAAATGGCATCAGATAAAAAGTTTTTTATTCGTTCACGCAACGCTATGCGGTTCTCAATAAGCATGTGAATATCCGCCCTGAACTTACAGATACTCTCTGTACGCAATTTCAACCGATCTGCTCCACATCCTAAATGAGAAAGATAGCTTTCATTATCAAAAGACCTTATCAGCAGAACGACTGGTATCTCTCCCATTGTTTTATCTGCTTTAACTTGAAAACAGAGCGAATCACCACTTATGCCGTTTACATTATCATCAATAATGATTGTGTCAGGAATTTGCCGGATGATAGTATGTATTATCAAATCAGGATCTTCAAGAATGGAAATCTGATAGTATCTCGACAAAGACTTTCTCAAATAATCACTGAACGGTTTATCCTTCATTACTAATAAGATATGAGGAGCATCCTTTGCTTTCAAATCTTGTTTTTCATCCTTATGAATTCGAGAGGATTTTATAACGGGACATTCTTGATTCTGGCAATGACAGTCCGTCGGGATAACAATCCTGAAAGTGGCGAATTTGCCGTGTCCGTAGCCAATCATTTTCCCTCCATGCAAACGAATGATTTTTCTGACAGTCCTCAAACCACTATATCCATATACAGGAAACAGAGCGGAAATAAAGGAAAATAAACTTTCAGCTTTATTCTCCGTTACGGTATTATTGCTGATATGTAATTCCCATGCATCCATTGTATGCGTTACGCTAATTGATATGCAACAACCCGAATTTGTTATCAAGATTATCTTGTATAAAAGATACTGAAGTGCGGCTGTCATTATGTTCTCATTTATCCTGCAACTGACACAATCCGAACATTCGTTGACCTTCAATTTCACTTGACGGATGTTTGCGTATGGCCGACATTGATTAACAATGGAAGTGATATAAGTGGAAAGTTCAAAATCGACAGTAGCTGTCTTAGGTTTAATACTACCTTCAATCTTATCAAGCGTCATAACATTCTGATTACAGTCTATTATACGTTCAGCATATTTCAAGACTTCCTCTATTTTCAGAGAAATCGGTTCAGACAGACTAGCAGTTTTAATATCTTCCAACTGATTTCGTAATAATGTCAAGGGTGTATGTATCGAATGAAGCATATTCATTGCAATCTTATATTTTTCATGAGATTGAAACCGGACATTATACTCTGCCGCAAGATAGGCAAGTAGGCAAATAAATAGTCCAATACCAAGTCCCCCTACGGGAATTACATATCCAAGCAGAGACAAATCAGACAAAATTACATCAATAGTCTGTTTACTGCCCACAAAATCTGCTCCCTCCTTTAAAGGAAGTAAAAGCTGAAAACTAAATAATAAATTCAGGAAACAATCATTCATACTAATATCAGATTAATTTAATTAATATTTTACACTTTCAGTAAAACACGTCTGATGATTCTTTGACGTATTAAAATCCGATGCAAGTATAAACTTTTCGATACCGGTTTACGAGGTGGTTTCTGACAAAAACAAAGGGCGTTTTCTATCTAAAATGGTAACATTTTCATTTGTTACTCTAATATAAGCAAATGTAAGTGTAAAGCTACATTTTTATCCGATTTACATACAATAATATATATTTTTACTATGAAATTAATCAATAGAAAGCATACAGATACAAAACAAAAACGGGCAAATATGCAATACATCACGCATATTTACCCGCATCCTATTATAATCGAGAATTCCTATTTTCTGGAAATAGAATCTTTCCTGCCTTGTTTATTTAGAATAGATGGATTTCCTTTATATTCAATATCTCCACTACCGCTAACTTTTGCATCCAACTGTTTAGAAGCATAACAAGAGATATCGCCGGAACCTGAAACAGTGGCAATCACTTCAGTAGCCGCCAACTTATCAGCACTGATGTCACCGGAGCCGTTTACAGTCAACGCAGCCCATTTCGCAGCGCCTTTGATATTCACATCTCCCGAACCACTGACTATCGTTTTTACAGTAGTGCCCTTCACATTTTTCACATCGATATCTCCACTCCCTTTTATATAAGCAGAAAGATTAGTATATTGCAGATTCTCCGCTTCAATATCTCCGGAACCGGTTATGTTCAGAGTTAAATCAACACCTTTAATAGTACCCTTCAGATATACATCTGCCGAACCTTTAATATCTACTTCATCTAATGAAGGAGAAGAAGCAATCACTTTCAAACGACGTTCTCCACTAAGAATCTTAACCCCCTTCTTGATATTCACCTGCAACACTCCATTCGCAGTAGACACTTCCAGCAAATCGACCAAATTGTCCGAACCATATATAGAAATCTCTGTTTTAGAGCCACTACTCTGTCGATATTCAACATCAGTACTGCCTAGCACCTTGATTGAGCTAAAATTGCTTACGTTATTCAACTCCTTTGTAATATACTTCTTACTGGGAGTTACGGTCTGTGCCTGCATTCCTGTTATAAACAAGAACATCAGTACTGCCAACATAGATGTAACCTTTAAACTTTTCATAATTTTTTTCGTTAAATGTTCTAACGACAAATATAAGAAGTATATTTCAATTTACAAGAAAAGAACGAATATAACTTTGCCAACCTTCCGGATCAATGCGGAACAATAATGGTCCAATAATTAAACTATACATTTTAGTTATTTGTTTATAATGAATAGATAAGTACACATTATTGTATTTACACTTCCAACGTATTTTCACCTATGCATAGTAAGTCCTTTTCAGCCGGATATTGAAATTCGTTTTTATGCCCGATAACTTTTAATTATTTCTACGCCTTATTGCCTGTAGTATTCATGCACAAGAAAAGTAACCACCTGTGCAGGAATATAAACTTTGGTACGATCGCCCGGCACAAGTATGGACCGAAGCATTACCATTGGGAAACGGCCGTTTAGGGGCCATGGTATATGGAATAGAATCACCCGCTCGTTTGGACAAAAAGGAGCGGGCGATTCTTTGCATTTATCCTTTTTATATTTTACATTTGCCAGTAAAAAAGAAATCATGGCAGATAATTATATAGAAAGACAGCAGGAACAATATGAAGCCAGAAAAGCTGCTTGGAAACAAGCACAGAAGTATGGTAAAAAGAAAACCGGAACAACGCATCAGGTGAGAACGGGACAAGCAGACAAGATACCTTCTGATGCAAACAGACGGAAAAGAAGAGTTTTCGTAACAGGCGGAG
This sequence comes from Bacteroides caccae, assembly GCF_002222615.2. NCBI lineage: Bacteria > Pseudomonadati > Bacteroidota > Bacteroidia > Bacteroidales > Bacteroidaceae > Bacteroides > Bacteroides caccae. The sequence goes on from NZ_CP022412.2 coordinate 3,424,157, forward strand.
CGGAAGGAATAGGCAAAGCAATCGTAGAAGCATTTTCTCAAGCGGATTGCCTAGTCGCTTTCTGTGATACGAATGATGCATCCGGTCAACAAACTGCAAAAGAAACAGGAAGCATATTCCACAAGGTTGATGTAAGCAATAAAGAGTCGTTGGAGAATTGTGTCCTGCAAATTCTGAAGGAATGGGGCGATCTTGATATCATTATTAATAATGTAGGCATTAGCAACTTTTCTCCTATCACGGAAACAAGTATAGAGGATTTCGACAAGATTCTCTCTGTCAACCTGCGTCCTGTATTTATCACTTCACGATTACTTGCCATTCATCGTAAAGCCCTTTCCTTTCCAAATCCTTACGGAAGAATTATCAATATCTGTTCCACCCGTTATCTGATGAGCGAGCCCGGAAGTGAAGGTTATGCCGCCTCAAAAGGTGGTATCTATTCTTTAACCCATGCATTAGCCTCATCATTATCCGAATGGCACATTACGGTAAACTCTATTGCACCGGGGTGGATACAGACACATGACTACAACCAGCTCCGCCCGGAAGACCATTCACAACACCCTTCCCGGCGAGTGGGCAAACCGGAAGACATTGCCCGTATGTGCTTATTTCTTTGCGAGGAAAACAATGACTTCATCAACGGAGAGAACATAACCATTGACGGAGGAATGACGAAAAAGATGATTTATGTGAAATAAGTCTATCCTTCTTGGGATGTCACGCCAATGCGATCTAATGCATTTCGAGTAATCTCAATCCCCGTCGCTACAATGGACTCTGCATGATGAAACTCCAACATATCATAAGCATTGCCGGACATCCGTATTAATATGTCCGGCTGACAGCGTTCTATCTGATAACGAGTAATTTGTTGCATCATCATTCTTGAAGATTCTGTCAACAGATTATAAGGACTCATCTTCTTTCTCTTTCCGCAATCAACCGGTGCATTCACATCGACTGCTATCAAAAGATCTCCTTCGGTGCGATGTACATGATTGAGCGGGAGGGGATTCAAGATCCCCCCGTCAATCAATACCATGCCGTCTTTTCGCAAAGGGCGGAAAAGCATTGGTATGGAAATGGATGCGCGGATAGCCTCATGTAAGCTGCCACTATCGAACCTCACCTCCTGATCACAAACAATATTGGTGGCCATGGCAACATAAGGAATCGGTAAGTCCTCGATGTTCATATCGGGGATTATCTCCTTTAACTCTTTGATGAAGCGATCTCCTTTCACCAGTCCGTCCCGACTTAATGTGAGGTCTGCCAGTTCCCACATCTTACGCTTATCCCAGCTATACAGCCATTCTTTGCATTCTTCCAGTTTTCCCGAAGCATACATCGCTCCCACCATTGCTCCCATTGAACTTCCGGCAATAGAAGTTATTTCATAATTGTGACGTAATAATTCTTCTATGACTCCAATATGTGCAATACCACGCGCACCACCCATAGAAAGGACTAATGCTACTTTCTGTTTTCCCATAATAAATCCATTTTCTACAAAGGAAACAAATTCCGGAGAAAAAAGTCGGTTGGAAACATATAATTATCGCAAATTACTATTCGCCTTGCAGCATTCCACTGTTTACCCCAGGGATTAGGAACTTTTATCCCGGGAATTATCGACAACGAACCGGATAGTGACGCTGTTCCAGCTATATAGAGACACTATACCCGACACATACCGTCACTCTTTTTTATCGGGAACAACAATCAATATAAATGTAATAAAAAATGGGCTGCCGAACCCTGAAAAGTCCGACAGCCCTGTCAACCCAAAAACGATACCTATGAAACACTGTGTGTTACTTTAAATCAAATAATATACGTTGACTATGAACCAGTTCATCATGCGTGATACGGTATTGATTGAATTTCTTTCCGTTCAATAACACCTTGTTAATATATAAAGTTCCCGGTTGAGTACGATTGCTTTCTATCACTAATTCTTTTTCCTTATACCATTTCGGATCTAAACGAATAGTCACTTTATTGAATACAGGAGTCGTTAATGTATATTCCGGCAATCCGGGACAATCGGGATAAAAACCAATCATATTAAAAATAGCCCATGCAGACATTGTCCCTGTATCATCATTACCGGGAATACCATTCGGCTTCGTTGTAAAGTACTTATCCAACAGCCGTTGTGTTTCTTTCTGCGTGCGCCATTCCTCTCCTCTAAAATAAGAGAATAAATGAGCATAGGCAATATCCGGTTCATTGGCCGGGTCATAAAGACCTTCGTCAAAAACCATTTGCAGTTTTTTGACAAAGGGGTTCTTTCCTCCCATTAACTTGGCAAGTCCATAAACATCATGTGGCACATAGAATGAATAATTCCATGCACTACCTTCATGGAAACCGGGATTCGGTTCAAAATTCTCTCCTTGTCTGGGATTAAACGGACTGTAAAAAGTGCCATCAGGAAGAATCGGACGGAAAGTACCGAACTCTTTGCTATAATAATGCTTATAACCTAAAGAACGTTTATAAAACATTTCCGCATCCTTTTTCTTTCCCAAAGCTTCCGCAAAGCGAGACAACGCAAAATCTGCAATATAATATTCCAATGCATGAGATACCGAGTTATCATACTGCTCACGAAGCGGTACATAGCCTTTGGACATATAATCATCATTATCCGGACGCATCAGATTCTTTGCTCCCGGCAATGTAGCCGACTTATACATCGCTTCATAAGCCAAATCAACGTCAAAATCACGTAATCCTTTCATCCATGTATCTACGATAACCGGAATACTCGGATCACCTTCCATAGTCAATGTCTCTCTTCCATACAATTCCCATTTGGGCAGCCACCCATGTTCCCGATACATATCAAGCATAGTACGTACCATTTCCATTTGGCGTTCCGGATAGACCAGTGTCAGCAACTGATGAACATTGCGATAGGTATCCCAGAGAGAAAACACTGTATAGCGGTCTCCCTTTGTCGTCATAATCTTATCACTCTCCATTGCCGGATATTCTCCGTTGACATCCTGTAATATATTCGGATGAATCAGCAAATGATATAGTGCCGTATAGAAAACAGTCTTCTGAGCATCAGTACCTCCTTCTACAGTAATTCTCGACAAATCGTCATTCCATTTTGCACGAGCCTCTGCATGAATCTGTTCAAAGTTCCTACCCTCCTGTTCACGATCCAGATTCAGCCGGGCATTCTCTATGCTGACAAACGAAACGCCCATTTGCACTTCTACCTGTTCGCCTTCCTCCGTATCGAACGAAAAATAAGTACCAACATCATCTCCTGCTATCTCTTTTCCATAGCGGGTATAAAGTTTATATTTTCCCTGGTCCGGATCCCATTCTGCCTCTACACCAGTCATAGGTCTCTGTTTCTTCCAATACCCTGTTGTTACAGGTGTTTTCTTTACCCGCATCACAAAATAAATAGGAAATACAGCTTGAGGATTATAACAGAATGTACCAAGCAGCTTCATTCCCTCAACTTCGCAATCGTTTACACGGCGAAGCATAGCACCACTTTCATTTGTCAGTCCCTCTCCCAGATTTAGTAGTATATGGCTCTTACCTTTAGGGAAAGTAAAACGGGCGATACTTGTACGTGGAGTAGCCGAAACCTCTGTTTTTACATTATACTTTGTCAGATAGTTGGAATAATAACCGGGTGAAGCCTGTTCATCCTTATACTTACTTCCATACTCCTTATAGTCTACATTCAACTCTCCGGTAGTAGGCATCAGCAACAAAGAACCTAATTCAGGACATCCGACTCCACTTAAATTAACATGAGCATATCCGGTAAAGAAGCAGTTGGTATGCTCATAAGGTGTGGACCACCAGCGGGCATCTTTATCGTATTTATTTTCTGAATATCCCATTACATTGAAAGGAACCACAGACATCATCCCGTTCGGGCAAATTGCTCCCGGATTGGTAGTGCCAAAATTTGTTGTCCCGATAAAAGGATCAACATAATCTATCAAAAGACTTTTCTTCTCAGCAGGGGAGCTTCCTCCCTCTCCCCCATAAACGGGAAGAAGGATGAAAGCTAATGTGTAAGTTAATAGAATACGTTTCATATCTTATTAAATGATACTTGTCCGTTTAGTAAAATCAATAATCTCCTGAATATATCCGAAAGCCATACCCACAACGGTATCTGCCGCACCATAATAAACGGCTACACGTTCACCGTCCTGTAAAGCTGCACAAGGAAATACCACATTAGGGACATCCCCTTGAAGTTCATAAGGAGCAGCAGGGCCAAGCAGGTATTCGCGAGTACGATAAAGTACCTTTTCCGGATGATTTTTATCAAGTATGGCAGCCCCCATCGCATAGCGGAAACCATTACAAGTAGTAATAACCCCATGATAAAAGAGTAACCAGCCTTCATCTGTCAGGAAAGGAACAGAACCTGCACCGATCTTTGTGCATTGCCATGCACTTTCAGGGAATGGAGTTACTTTCATTACGCAACGATGCTCTCCCCAATATTTCATATCCGGACTGAAACTGATATATATATCACCAAACGGAGTATGACCGTTATCACTAGGACGACTCAACATTGCATATTTACCGCCTATCTTTTGCGGAAAAAGAACGCCATTACGATTGAAAGGTAAGAAAGCATTCTCACATTGAAAAAATTCTTCAAAATCAAAAGTATAAGCGATACCGATTGTAGGACCATGGTAACCGTTGCACCAAGTTATCCAATAACGGTCTTCAATCCATGTGACACGAGGGTCATATTTATACTCCGATTCAATCATTTCTGTATTACCGGCCTTGAATTTTATAGGTTCATGGCTGATATCCCAATGAATACCGTCTTTGCTGAATCCTGTAAAGATATTCATCTGCACAGCTTTATTATCACAACGGAATACCCCTGCAAACCCCTCCTTAAAAGGTACGACCGCACTGTTGAAAATACTGTTAGATGAGGGAATATGATAACGTCCTATAACCGGATTTTGTGAATAGCGCCACATAACGTCTGTACATCCGGACGGACGGTCTTCCCAAGGCATTTGAATCTTACTCATAATCATTAAATTTTTATGTTATTTATTTTTTTGAATCATCATAAGTGAATGGTATAAAATAGGTAATCAGAAAAGCCGGAATTGTAGCAATCAAAACATAGATGAAGAAATTCCGATATCCTAATAAATCACTGAAATAGCCACTAACCATGCCCGGAAGCATTACTCCCAAGTTCATAATTCCGGATGCAAATGCATAATGCGACATTTGATGTTTCCCCGGAGCTATCTGTTGCATCATAAACAGTGTCAAACCGACAAAGCCAAAACCATAACCAAAATATTCCATAGTAATACAGGTTCCTATCAGATAAACATTGGTTGGTTGAGTTACAGCCAGAAAAGTATAGGCCAAAAACGGAAGATTAAAAATACAACAAAGTGTAAAAAGTGTCCGTTTTAACCCGAACTTAGAGACATAGATACCTGCCAGCAAAGAGCCTAGCACAAAAGCTGCCGAACCAAAAACTCCATTTAACGTACCTATCTCTTTTAAAGACAATCCCAATCCGCCAACTTCTCTTGAAGCACGTAAGAAAAGTGGAGCTATCTTCATAATAAATCCTTCCGCCAAACGATATAATATAATAAAGCAGATATAGTAAAAAATATGCTTTTTAGTAAAGAAATTAGCAATTACCGCTACTAACTCCCGCCCTACCTCTGAGGTCGTCTTTTTTGTTGTTGACGGTATCTGATTAGACGGCAACATCCTTATATGATAGAGACCTATTAATACCATTATTGCCGCAATCACAGCAAAAATAATCATCCATGCATAAGAATATGCTCCTTTATTTGCTTCTAAAGAAGCCCCTTCTATTGCCCCAAAGTATTCTGCCAGTGCTCCCGCCATAGCAACTAATCCTCCGTTAGCTACCAACTTAGCAACATTATAAAATGCACCTTGCACTCCAATATATTTTGCCTGTTCTTCTTTATTCAGTTCAGCCATATATACACCGTCACAAGCTATGTCATGGGTAGCCCCACTAAAAGCAATAACAGCCATTGTAGAAATGCTAATAGCAAAAAAGTAATCGAAAAATAAAGAAAAAGCCACTATCCCAAATAATATCCCACTCAACAACTCTGTCACTAATACGAAAAACTTTTTCGTCCGATACATCTCAAGAAAAGGACTCCACAGGAATTTCAGTGTCCAAGGCATCATAATAAGAGAAGTCCAGAATGCTATTTGCGTATCTGAAATTCCTAAATCTTTGAACATAAATACAGAAACCAGATTAATAGCAATAAAGGGAAGCCCCATTGCAAAGTAAGCGGTAGGCACCCAGTAAACCGGGTTGATAGTTTTCTGTTGAGAAACTGTTTTATTCTGCTGCATAAATCATAGTATATAGATGAAAAAAAATCTAATCCATTTATATATAATACAACTAAAAGAGGAAAACTACTAACGCCTCTCCTCTATTTTTTATTTTATTATCACTCTGTCTACTAATGATGATATAGTCAACAGCACAAATATACTAAGGAAAAATCTTTTTATCATGTTTTTATTTCGTTTCTTCTACTACTTTCATTATTTTTGTCTTATATAACACCCAATCATTAAATAATGAGTGAACTCTTAGTCTATAAAGCCTCCGCCGGTTCAGGTAAAACATTTACCCTGGCCGTGGAATATATCAAACTATTAATTCTAAACCCGCGAGCCTATCGTCAGATTCTTGCCGTAACCTTCACTAATAAGGCGACAGCAGAAATGAAAGAACGTATTCTTAGTCAGCTGTACGGTATTCAGACAGGAGACAAAGGATCCGAAGCCTATCTCAACCGTATCAAAGAAGAAACGGGAAAAACAGAGCAGGAAATACGGGAAGCAGCAAGCATTGCCCTTGGTTATATGTTACATGACTACAGTCGGTTTCGGGTAGAAACAATAGATTCTTTTTTCCAGTCTGTTATGCGCAATCTGGCTCGCGAACTGGAATTAAGCCCTAACCTGAATATCGAACTGAACAATACGGAAGTGCTTAGTGAAGCGGTAGACAGTATGATTGAGAAATTAGGCCCTACCTCTCCTGTCCTCGCATGGCTACTGGATTATATCAATGAGCGGATTGCAGACGACAAACGTTGGAACGTATCGGACGAAGTCAAGAATTTCGGCCGTAATATATTCGATGAAGGATATATAGAAAAAGGAGAAGGACTCCGTCATCGGCTACGCAATCCGGATACCATTAAAGAATACCGTAAACAGTTGAAAGCACTGGAGACTGAGATTTTGGAACAAATGAAGGGATTCTATGATCAGTTTGAAGGAGAATTAGACGGACATGCGTTAACTGCTGACGATCTGAAAAACGGTTCACGAGGAATCGGAAGTTATTTCCGTAAGCTCAACAACGGTATTTTAGGTAACGATGTTCGCAACGTTACAGTAGAAAAGTGTCTGGAAGATGCCAAAAACTGGGCTACAAAAACGTCTCCACGCTATGCAGACATTATTGCTTTAGCCAATTCCAGCCTTATGCAGATTTTGGAAGATGCAGAAAAGTTACGATCAAAAAATAACCTGTTACTGAATAGTTGCCGACTGTCTTTGCAGCATCTCAACAAAGTACAACTTCTCGCCAATATCGACGAAGAAGTACGCGAGTTAAACCGGGAAAATAATCGGTTCCTACTCTCAGACACCAATGCCCTGCTCCACCAATTAGTAAAAGACGGTGATTCCTCTTTCGTATTCGAAAAGATAGGAACGAACATCCGCAATGTTATGATTGACGAGTTTCAGGATACCAGCCGGATGCAATGGGGTAATTTCAAACTGTTATTGCTCGAAGGATTATCCCAGGGAGCCGACAGCTTGATTGTAGGAGATGTCAAACAGTCAATCTACCGTTGGCGTAATGGCGACTGGGGAATCCTCAACGGGTTAAATGACCATATCGACCACTTCCCGATTCGCGTCAAAACACTGGCAACCAACCGGAGAAGTGAAACGAACATCATCCGGTTTAACAATCATATATTTACGGCCGCTACTGATTATTTGAATGGAGTTTATAAAAAACAGCTCAACAAAGATTGTCAAGATCTGCAAAAGGCATATGCAGACGTCGTACAAGAATCTCCCTTAAACACCCAAAAAGGTTATGTCAAAGCCTCTTTCCTCGAACCGGACGAAGAACATGACTATACCGAACAGACACTTATCAGCCTGGGAGAAGAAGTCGAACATCTGCTCGCTTCCGGTATCCACCTGAACGACATAACTATTTTAGTACGAAAGAATAAAAGTATTCCCCGCATCGCAGATTACTTTGATAAGGAGCTGCATTACAAAATAGTGTCAGACGAAGCCTTCCGTCTTGACGCTTCCTTTGCTATCTGCATGATGCTGGATGCTCTTCGTTACCTCTCGGATGAAAACAACAAGATAGCACGGGCCCAACTTGCCATAGCCTATCAGAATGAGGTCTTACAGAAAGGACTGGATTGGAATACCCTCTTGCTTCTTCCCACCGAAAGCTATCTTCCTACGACATTTCTTGATAAAATAAAAGAGTTTCGGTTAATGCCTCTCTACGAGTTATTGGAAGAATTATTCAGCTTGTTCGAGATGAATCGCATCAAAGAACAAGATGCTTATTTATTTGCCTTTTTTGATGCCGTAACAGATTATTTGCAAAATAATTCTTCTGAACTCGACGGATTCATTCGCTATTGGGACGAAACTTTGTGTAGCAAAACAATTCCCAGCGGAGAAATCGAAGGGATCCGGATTTTTTCCATACATAAATCAAAGGGATTGGAATTTCATACCGTGCTTCTTCCTTTCTGTGACTGGAAATTAGAGAATGAAACGAATAATCAACTGGTATGGTGTGCTCCTCAAGAAGCGCCATTCAATGCTTTAGATATTCTTCCTATTAATTATTCCACGCAAATGGCAGAATCTATCTACGGAAACGATTATCTGCATGAACGCCTCCAACTTTGGGTGGATAACCTGAACCTGCTCTATGTAGCGTTTACCCGTGCCGGAAAAAATCTAATAATCTGGAGCAGAAAAGGGCAAAAAGGAACAATGTCCGAACTATTAGCAAATACTCTTCCTATCGTTGCCCTCAAAGAAGGAATCGAATGGGAAGAAGATTGTTATGAGCAAGGAGAACTCTGTCCGTCCGAAAAAGAAAAGGGCAAAGCCTCCACTAATAAATTAACCCAAAAAGCAGAAAAATTGCCCATCCAAATGGAGTCCATGCGGCACGACATCGAGTTCCGGCAATCCAATCGTTCTGCGGACTTTATCCAAGGAATCGAAGAAGAAGATTCGGACGACCGTTTCATCAATCGCGGACGTATGTTGCATACTCTGTTTTCTGCCATTGAAACAGCCGATGATATTGATCCGGCTATCGAACGATTAATCTTTGAAGGAGTTATTAGAGACCAGGAAAAAGAAGATACAGTACGTGAAGTTGTACAGAAAGCGTTTTCATCTCCCGAAATACAAGATTGGTATTCCGGAGAATGGATCCTGTTTAATGAATGTGCCATTATATACAAGGAAAAAGGAATATTACAAACTCGTCGCCCGGACCGTGTAATGATGAAAGACGGGCAGGTTGTTGTGGTTGATTTTAAGTTTGGTAAAGAAAATCCTAAATACAATAAACAAGTGAAAGGATATATGCAACTGTTGACGAAAATGGGTTATAAGAATATTACCGGATACCTGTGGTATGTAGATGAAGAAAAAATAGAAAAAGTATAAGACAGAACTCCGATTACAATAATATGAATTAGAAAAACGATTTAATCAATATGCAATCATTTCTCCAATTAGTAGCTCATGACCTATATGCCAAAATAGGAAATGACCTCTCTCGCACAGTACTCATCTTCCCTAACAAACGTGCCAACCTGTTCTTCAATGAATATCTGGCGGGAGAATCCGATCAACCGATATGGTCACCTGCCGCTATGAGTATCAGTGATCTGTTTCAGAAGCTATCTGTACAGAAAACCGGTGATCCGATTCGATTGGTTTGTGAACTCTACAAAGTATTCAAGGAAGAAACAGAAAGTCAGGAGACATTAGATGACTTCTATTTTTGGGGAGAACTGTTAATCAGTGACTTTGATGATGTAGACAAAAATTTGGTGGATGCAGATAAGCTCTTCAGCAATCTGCAAGACTTAAAAAGTCTAATGGATGACTACGAATTTCTAGATAAAGAACAGGAAGAAGCAATTCAACAATTCTTCCGGAATTTCTCCATTGAGCGCCGCACGGAGCTCAAAGAGAAATTCATATCTCTTTGGGATAAGTTAGGCACAATCTATCACCATTACCGGAAAAACTTAACTGAGGTAGGCATTGCTTATGAAGGAATGCTTTATCGCAATGTTATCGAACAACTTAATACAGATCAACTTAAATACGACAAATATATATTTGTCGGCTTCAATGTGTTGAATAAAGTAGAAAAAGAATTCTTCCGAAAACTGCAAAAAGCAGATAAAGCAATATTCTATTGGGATTATGACATCTTCTATACCCAACAAATCAAAAAACATGAGGCCGGAGAATTTATTAACCGCAACCTGAAAGATTTCCCGAACGAACTGCCTGCCAGCTACTTTGACTCCCTAAAGAAACCGAAGAAGATACGTTACATCTCCGCTTCTACTGAGAATGCGCAAGCACGTTTCCTTCCCGAATGGATACGTACTACTTTCTCATCCGATAATGAAAAAGAAAATGCCGTAGTTCTTTGCAATGAAACCTTGTTGCTTCCCGTACTCCATTCTATCCCGGAAGAAGTGAAGAATGTCAATATCACAATGGGATTCCCGTTGGCACAAACTCCGGTTTATAGTTTTATCAATGCGGCTATGGAACTACAAACCAATGGCTACCGTTTTGATACCGGTCGTTTCACCTACGAAACCGTATCAGCTATACTAAAACATCCATATACCCGCCAATTATCGACAAAAGCAGATATAATAGAACGGGAACTTACAAAAACCAATCGTTTCTATCCGCTTCCCTCGGAATTGAAACAAGATGAGTTTCTAGCTAATCTTTTCACTCCCCGTAACGGTATCAAGGAGCTATGTGATTATCTTATCGGACTTATCAAAGATATCTCTACCCTATACCGTAAAGAAGGAGAATACAACGATATATTCAACCAACTATATCGTGAATCTCTTTTTCAGAGCTTTTTGAAAATCAACCGTTTATACAGTTTGATTGAAAGTGGAGAATTAAATATACAGCCCCATACACTGAAAAGATTAATCAGTAAAGTACTGACAAGTTCCAACATACCTTTCCACGGAGAACCTGCCATTGGAATGCAAGTTATGGGAGTACTTGAAACACGTAACCTTGACTTCCGTAATCTTGTAATGCTTTCGCTCAATGAAGGACAACTTCCTAAAACCGGTGGAGAATCTTCTTTTATTCCCTATAACCTTCGGAAAGCCTTCGGCATGACGACTATTGAGCACAAAAATGCAGTCTACGCATACTATTTCTATCGCTTGATACAGCGGGCAGAAAATATCACCTTGCTCTACAATACCTCTTCCGACGGCCTGAATCGCGGAGAGGAGTCCCGTTTCATGCTACAATTATTAGTAGAAGGTCCTCATGAGATTACTCGTGAATATTTAGAGGCCGGACAATCTCCCCAAAGTACCCCAAAAATAGAAATACCAAAAACACAGAAAATATTAGAACGATTATACCATATCTATGACGTTACCAATCCTAAGTCCCTCATTCTCTCTCCTTCAGCCCTCAATACATATCTCGACTGCCGTTTGAGATTCTACTTCCGCTATATAGCCGGATTAAAAACACCGGAAGAAGTGAGTGCGGAAATTGACTCCGCGTTATTCGGAACAATCTTTCACCGCTCTGCCGAACTAGCTTATACTGAACTGACATCCAATGGGCAAATGATACAGAAAGAGGATCTTGAACGCTTATTACGTAACGATGTTAAATTACAAGGTTACGTTGATCAGGCTTTCAAAGAAGAATTTTTCAAGGTTAAGCCGGAAGAAAAACCGGAATATAACGGTGTACAACTCATTAATTCCAAAGTAATCACCTCCTATCTGCGACAACTATTACGCAATGACCTCCAATATGCCCCTTTCGAAATGGTTGCTATGGAACAAGCTGTTTCCGAAAAGATAACTATTCAAACTGACCTAGGTCCCTTCACAGTTCGCTTGGGCGGAACCATAGACCGCATGGATGCCAAAGAAAGCACATTACGGATTGTTGACTATAAAACCGGAGGAAACCCCAAGATACCGGCTAATATCGAACAATTATTCACCCCTTCGGAAACACGTCCGAACTATATCTTCCAAACTTTCCTGTATGCCTCCATTATGTGCCGGCAACAAACATTGAAAGTGGCTCCTGCCCTGCTCTATATTCACCGGGCAGCTTCCGATAGTTACTCACCTGTTATAGAAATGGGAGAACCCCGCCAGCCAAAGATACCGGTCAATAACTTCACCTTTTTCGAAGACGAGTTCCGCAAGCGATTACAAACATTATTAGAAGAGATTTTCAGTGAAAACGAACCTTTCACTCAAACAGAAGATATTAAAAAGTGTAGTTACTGCGATTTCAAAGCAATCTGCAAACGATGAGCATAAATATGATAATGATTGAATAAAAAAATGAACGGTGAATGCTGCATACAAGCACAAAACATTCACCGTTCATGATTTATAAATTACCGTTTTATATTCTATTTATCCAGTAATGGAATTGAGAAACTAAATGTAGATCCCTCTCCCTTCTTTGAAGTAAACCAGAGTTTACCACCATTCTTGATAACAAAGTCCTTACACAACAACAATCCGAGTCCTGAACCTTCTTCATTATTTGTACCGAAGGTACTAAAGTGCGTATCCGTATGAAGCAACTTCCTCTGATTTTCTTCATCAATGCCGCATCCGCTATCTTTCACACTAACGATTGCCATACCGTCTTCCTCAGCCAACGATACCACCACTTCCGCCCCCTCATTGCTAAACTTGATAGCATTACTAATCAGGTTACGGATTACCGTTTTAACCATATCAATATCAGCACGAACAGCTACATCTGCAACAGGTACATCCTGCACAATCTTAATATTCTTCAAGCCGGCTACCATTGTAAAGATCTCACTTACCCCCTCTACAACTTCTACCATATTGATATCCTGATAAACCACCTTCAATTTGCCAATCTGGCTTTTCGTCCATTTCAGCAGATTATCAAGTAATGAAAATACATCTTCAGTAGTTTGATTCGCCATTGTAAGCAACTCATACATCTCCTCGCCGATTGTTTCGCTCGGCAGGTTCAGAATCAACATATTCAGTACCATTTTGATAGACCCCATTGGCGAACGTAGGTCATGCGCAATCACAGAATAGAGTTTATCACGTCCCATAATTGTCTTACGTAATTCCTCTGTTTGTGCAACAATAATTCGTTTAGCCGCCACTAGAGAAATCTGATGTGTTACACGAATTATCAATTCTTCCTTGTTGAAAGGTTTCGAAATAAAATCATTACCTCCTACTTGGAATCCTTTTACGATGTCCGCCGTACTATTCAGCGCAGTCAGAAAAATAATAGGAATTTCAGACATTTCCGGATCTGCCTTCATCTGTTGAGCCACTTCAAATCCACTGATATCCGGCATCATTACATCCAGCAACACCAAATCCGGTTTTTCCTTCTTCACCTGTTCCAATGCTTGCGTGCCGTTACCGGCAGTTACAATATTGAATTTCTCATTAGTCAAAAGGACCTTCAACAAAAGGACATTTGATATTACATCGTCCACAATAAGGACTTTATATTCAGAAGGATTTATTTCCATATTCATAATTATCTTATTTTATGCATCAGACAGTTTTAAAATATTCAATCATACGCTTCAGCCCGTCTTCCAATTCAATAGTAGGCTGCCAGCTGAGTTTTTCTTTTGCCAGTGTGATATCCGGCTGACGTTGTTTCGGGTCATCATCCGGCAACTGCTTAAATACAATTCTCGAAGAAGAACTGGTCATACGAATTATTCTCTCTGCCAATTCCAATACGGGAAACTCATTTGGATTTCCAAGATTCACAGGTCCCGTAAATTCATCTTCCGTATTCATCATTCGTATCATCCCTTCAACCAAATCATCAATATATTGGAAACTACGTGTCTGTTTCCCGTCTCCATAAATAGTAATATCTTCATTATGTAGCGCTTGTAAAATGAAATTAGAAACGACTCGTCCGTCATTCGGCAACATCCGTGGACCATACGTATTGAATATACGAATAATCTTCACACGCACATTATTCTGACGATGATAATCCATAAACAAAGTTTCCGCACAGCGTTTTCCTTCATCATAACATGATCTGTATCCTACCGGATTCACGTTTCCCCAATAACTTTCCGGTTGCGGGTGAACAATTGGGTCTCCATATACCTCACTGGTAGAAGCCTGCAATATTTTAGCATCCAATCTCATTGCCAGTCCCAACATATTAATTGCTCCCATTACAGATGTTTTGGCAGTCTGAATCGGGTCATGTTGATAATGGATAGGAGATGCCGGACAAGCCAAATTATAAATCTCATCGACTTCAGCAGAATAAGGGTAAGTGACATCGTGTCGTACCACCTCAAAATGATGATTATCCATCAAATGCATGATGTTATCTTTTGATCCTGTAAAAAAATTATCAAGGCATATCACGTCATGACCTTCGTTTATAAGCCGGGTACAGAGATGAGAGCCAATGAATCCGGCTCCGCCACTAACCAATATTCTTTTCATTATATATTTTTCTATTGTTTACTAAAGAGACACCGTCTCTCCGTTTTGTTTATGGACACAAATGTAACCGATTTGCTCAAAATATACAATTTTAAAGAAGGATATTTTTGAAAAAAGATTAATTAAATAGTTTCACTTTCCGAAACAACTCATCACTGAGAAATGTTTATAATACTAAAGAACAACTTATTCAAACTGTTATGATAACAAATGACCCGAATACAAACCTGATAGAAGCGATGAAAGAAAAGCTTCCACTCAAAGGAAAACTGGCAGATATGTTAATGGATACTCTCTATATAGGCAAAGAAGCCGTATATAGAAGGTTACGTGGTGAGGTTCCTTTCACTTTACAAGAAGCGGCTCTCGTTTCGAGAAAGTTAGGGAAATGAAGCCAAAGAAGATATCAAGTAAGAATTATTCCTCCTGACAAACGAACTGGAAGATCCTGACACTAAAGGTAAAACAGAGAATGGTAACACACTGTTCGTATCTATGTGTCGTATATCAATTTTGAAGTGACGTACAGTTATGTAATTTCCTTCCATTTTACTGTCGCTTCCTCACTATCCGCTACATAGTTTTCTGTCAAAGGTACCAGATTAGGAATATTACTAAATGTAATCCCTTCAAAAACTTCGTCAAAATTATCTTTTGCTTCCAATAACACCTCTACTCGCACAGCCAGCCTGTCAAAAGCCAGTTGTAGAACAGTAATCCTGGTATTATCACTTATAATCATCCGAGCTTCCATAGTCCGTTGATTTCATTTCTGTTACAGATAATCCGAGTCTGAAAACAAGACTATTAATGTAAACTACAAATCAGGGGATTACGAAATATAAAATAAAGAGATAGGAAAATACTAATAGATTTTCATATCATTTAGATACAATCCAGGCATAAATCAGACAAGAGAAACGACTATTTTACACAATAAAAAAGCCGAAAACTTGTATAATCCATGCCTAAATGGTAGAATGTTCAATTTTTGTATATAAATAGCTATCAGATTATAACGTTTTTCGTTCCGTTTCTGTGGGTGCTACTTCATCCGGAATACTAAATTCACGATTAGCAAACAAATCAGCAAGTCCTGAAATTTGCTTCAGGCGCAATAATTCATCACGATCCATACCGATATTCTTCATAATCCATTGATCGGACATACCTGCTTTGTCAAGTTCCGCAACAATGTTACACATCAATTCTATATTATGCATCCCACGAGCACGGTTGTGACGTATAGTAGAACTCATCCGGTTCGACAAATCCTTGTCAATCACCACAATCGGAAGCAGCCCGTTTTCACGTTTATAAATTCGCTGCGAAGTCTTCAATACCGTATAGCGATGATAACCATCCACTAGAATATAACGATCTTCCTCTTTATTATAATAACATACACATGGCATTGTAAAGCCATCTTCCCAGATAGAAAGTTCAAGTAATTTCATTTCGGGCGGTGCAACGACGTTCGGATTATAATCGTTTGCATATACTTTTTCTACGGGCACCGCTTTTACCTCGTAGACAGGACTTTTATCTACACTCATGATACTATAATTCTATATTGTTCCATTATTTGACTTCTCTTACTCATTTCTTCCTTTGTCGGTGAAAATCCCATATACTTGCATGCATGATCATTTTTGAGGATGCAAATACACATCCGTTTATACGTAGGTATTTCTTTAAACTCCGGAATATCTATATCATCCTGATATTCCATACGTACCGGCTTCTTTAGTGTTTTGTAATTACTGTTATCCATGACGATTATCGGTACTTTGGCATCAATTAACTTCCGGATAGTAGCGTCACTCAGGCAACCGCCTTTTGTCCGCCAAAAATTTACACTTACCGACAGTTTCCGGAGATAATTCTTCCGTGCCCGTTCCGGCAAAGTAGACAACAGGAAATACATAAACTCACGCCATGTATACCCTTCTGGCAGCTTCACTGACTGCCACCCCATTGCGTGGGTACCACCATACATACCTGTAAAGTTAACCCCGTTCACTCGTCCTACCATCTTGCCCCACGTATTGGGATCAAGTACCCGATAGAGCTGAAGACTCTCTTGTGCTTCATTGATAAAAGGACTTGCTACACGCTGACGCTCCAGATTGACTCCCGCCCGATAATAAAGGTCATATAGCACATTATAATCCCACTGGAATTTTCCGTTAGCCGTCCACACATCCGTTGTTTTCCAGTCATAGATAGGATAAGCATTATAAATGTCATTTCCCACTTTCGAAGTCCATTTATACTTGTGGTACATCTGAAATTTACGACTCATATAAATACATCTCCAACGATTGAAACTCTCCTGCGTACGAATACCGATCAGGCAACAAGTACGCACAGCATCATTCTTATTATGTATCCATTGCGCAAAACGCATCTGAAATTCATAATCCCACATCGTTGTATTATAAAACGGAAAGTCGTCTTTAGTCATTGCCTTTTTAGGCATGGGGCGAACCCATATATTCTTTTTACTATCTTCCCAAGGACGCCAAAAAGACTGATACATAGAAGTACAGGTAGCTACACGAAAAGGAATACATACCCGGTATACATCCAGAATATCTTTATTAGCTTCCAGTATCCGGTCCACATAGTCAATGGTCATTTTATACTGGATTTCATAATCCATGTGAAAGACTCCAAGACGTATCTTTAGATTATTTTTCCGGATGTAGTCAATACACATATTCAGCAACACCCCACTATCTTTACCTCCGGAAAATGATACATAGATATTATCAAATTCATTAAATATAACTTTCAGTCGCTCTTGTGCTAGTTCATATACATTCTTTGTGCCCGCTATCTTCTTTTTGCCCATAAATCATCTATACATTTTAACATACCGTGTCCACTTTTTATCCATGGATACAAATTCAAATTTCTCAAAGATTTCTTTGTCTTGTATCAGCGTGACAGAGTTAAGTAACCAAGTCTCAGATCCGAATTCAGCAATAACAGCCGGTAACAACAACGACAAAAGCTCCTCCCGTTCTGTCCCCTCTGCCTTCACATAATAATTATTGATTACAGCTTTCTTCCGACCTTTTTGCTCCACCGGAACGAAACCCAACACTTCCTTATCTTCAATTGCAATAAACCAGACATACTCCTCACCCGTCTTAAAAGGGTAATTATTGTTGGCGCGTATTACTTCAGGATCCATAACCAACGGTGCCAAAAGCCGATATAAGTGTTTGTCTTTTCCTTTTAATTGTATTATCTGCATCATATCATTCAAAAATGGACACACAAAAATAAGGAAAAAATATCAATTTAGTCATTTCTGTTCCTAAAACATTTGTTTTTCATGTTATTATCTTTATATTTCGATATTTTTGAAATCATGAGTTCACCATCCCCCTTTCACGTTTAAAATAAGTCAGCACGGTGGCATAGCTAAGATATTCCCGTCCGGGAACATGTGACCGGCTTCGGAATTGATAACGAGCAAATATAACTTCACATACCAGCTTATATTTAAAAAACAGCTTTAACCTATGCTGCAAATAATCAAATTCACGACAAAGAGATGCAAAGACATTACTTATTTCGGCATTAGGAATCACCCGTGGTTCACGTTTCGATTTCTCTATATGCTCTATTTCATGAAGGACATATTCCAATTGTTCTACTTCTTCTTCTGTTTTCCGCATTGTACATTTCATTTGTTCCAGTTTCTCCTTTTGATGAATGCACTGTTCCCGTTTGCGCTGTAAACGTTCTTCTATTACTTTTTTTCCTTGTGATATCATAAAATTTAATTATATACTATTAGTAATACATTGCCGTCAATTAGCGGCTAAAAAAAGCCTTTATAAAATCTAATTTCATTTGCAAAGATAGAGAAGATTGTTTAAATAATTAGATTTTTAATTAAAAATATTATTAATAATAGCACTTTTAAATTACCAGTACATCAAAAAAAAGCTTTTTCAGGCAAATTGACAAATTATACCTTTGCCGAAAATTAAATATAGCGAACAATGAAAGTCGAGGATGAAGATATAATGTATTTTAATACATTCTTTTTTTATTATATATATTAGTGGGCCAAAGAGAGGTCGAAGCATAAAATACCATATACTCCCCCTATCTTCTACCACGACGTTTGAGAGTAATCAAAAAAGGTCGCTCAAGGAGGTCCTAAAATGTACCTCCCAAGACGACTGAAATATTTTATATGTATTAAATAAGTAAACTTATGATTAAATCAACAGCAGAAATGCTAAAGAAGGGATATCTCCTTTTCCCTAAAGTATTGTTTGAGGAGCAAATGAAAAAGACAAAAGGTGCGACAGGATACTTCGACGCCTTCATCCTCGTGCTAACTCACGTCAATTACAGCACAACAGAATGTACTGTGAAACATTACACTTTTGAATGTCGGCGGGGCGAATCGGTTATATCCATTGCTCATTGGGCGAAATTATTTGGTTGGAAACGTAGCCGGACACGATATTTCTTCAATAAAATGTATGAAGAAGGGATTATAGAAAGAGTTATTAATCCGTATATCACTCACATACGTATCCCCAGTTATGATCTACTTGTAGGACAGAAACGTCGCGAGAATGCCCACGAAGAAGCAAATGGAGTTACTTTCGAAGTATTCTGGGCTAAATATCATGAAGTAACTCAAAAGCCGAAAACCAATATCGGCCGGGCACGCCGGGAATGGAAGAAATTGTCTCCCCACGAACGCAGCCTGAGCTTGAAGAATATTGATGAATATTATGACAATCTGACAGATACAAAGTACTGTATGCAGGCTAGTACATATCTATCCGACAAAGCATTCCTGAATGAATATGATTATTAGTAAAGAAAATGAGTGAAATTATAAATCCACAGGATGCCGAACTTGAGGAAATCATACTTGGCAGTTGCCTGATTGAAAGCAAAGCAATCACATTGATTGCAGATATACTACGACCGGAAGCTTTTTATAATGAAAAAAATCTGGAGATTTACGCTACGTTACAAAGTATGTATCGCAACGGACAGAAAATAGATATCATAACAGTCAAAGAAGAACTTGCCCGACGCGGCAAACTTGAATTCATCGGAGGACCTTACACGCTGGCACACATCAGCGGGCGTGTAGCTTCCAGTGCTCACCTCGAATATCATGCACGGATTCTTAAACAGAAATATATCCGTCGTGAAACGATTCTGGGATTCCACAAGCTTCTGGCGTTGGCTGCCGACGAAACCACCGATATAGACGATACATTGGCAGACGCTCATACCCTCCTTGACCGACTGGAAAATGAATGTGGAACTACCGAACATCTACGCTCCATGTTACAACTGATGGATGATACGATTAAACAAATAGAAGCGCGCATCAGCTCCAACAAGAATGGTATAACGGGGCTTCCTACCGGATTCTCCGATCTTGATCGCCTGACATGCGGCTGGCAACCAGGTGACGAGGTAGTCATTGCTGCCCGTCCTGCAGTAGGTAAAACGTCATTCGCCCTGCACCTGGCGCGTGCCGCTGCTTCTGCCGGTTATCACATAGCTATATTCAGTCTCGAGATGCTAGGAGAACGTTTGGGTGACCGCTGGTTACTGGCTGCTACCACCAATGTCAACCCCGACAATGTACGCAGCGGCCAACTTACACCCAGTGAACAGAGGCAACTGCACGCAGCAGCAGCTGAGTTGTCCCGTCTACCTATTCACATTGATGATAACCCGTCAGTGAGTATGGATTACGTTCGTTCTTCCGCCAAACTGCTACAAAGCAAAGGTGAATGCGACGGTGTCATCATTGACTACCTGCAATTATGTGACATGAAAAGTGATCGGAACAACCGCAACCGCGAGCAGGAAGTAGCCCAAGCCAGCCGTAAAGCCAAAATGCTGGCAAAAGAACTAAATATTCCCGTCATACTACTCAGCCAATTAAACCGTAATGTAGAAGGGCGTCCTGACAGTCGTCCTAGTTTGAGCGACCTGCGGGAAAGCGGAGCTATCGAACAAGACGCTGATCTGGTATTGATGCTTTCACGCCCTGCTCTTTCCGGACGTGACACAGACCGTAAAAGTACGTATCCAACTGAAGGACTGGGAGTGATAGATATTGTCAAACACCGCAACGGTACGACAAAAGAACTTTATTTCAGACATGACCCGAGTATGACAAAACTGGAGGACTACGTGCCCGGCATAGCCTGGATGAAAAAGAATACGACTGCCTGACCTGTTTCAACCGACCGTTTGACTTATATAAATCGAGCGGTCAATTCAACGTAAACGACTGTATGTTTACACTAAAACGACCGCTCCTTATTAAGAAAAGAAGCGGTCGTTTTCATTTAAAAGAGCAGTCATTTTACATCCGCATGTTCATGCATGAAAACGTATCCGTCCGGTTCCCCCAAATAACGTACGATAAGCCTGACTTCCCGCGCACTGAACATTTTCATTTTCGGATGAAAATCTCCTGCCATAAGTTCCTCCATTAAGGGCATACAATTACGCATCCAACGACGGAGCTTTGCTACAGATACGGGATTACTCAAATTCGGGAAATACATTCTCGCCAACTCAATCTTATCATAGCATCTCACATAAAATTTTACTTCTTCCATTTTATCCTACTTATTCTGTTATTAATGATATAAAGATAGTGTTTTTTACATACCTCAGCAAGTATTTAGTCAAATAAAATAACCACCGTTCAATAACGTTCACTGACGTTCATCACCCATTCTCAATATGGTATCTTTGCGGTGTAATCGATTACAGAGATATGATTTAAGAATTAAGAATCAATTAAAAAAGAAAGATTTATGGCACAGAAGTATGTCGTGGTAGAACGTAAAAATCCGTTAAAGCCACAAGAGCCGGCCAAGTTTTATGCAATGGCTCGTAGCAATCGCAGAGTGGATACAGACGAAGTTATCAGTCGTGTATCAGAGCGTTCCTCTTATTCTATCGGTGAGTTGAAAGGATGTATTACTGAGTTTCTGTTGGAAATGAAGAATCAGTTGTCATTGGGTAATATCGTCCTGCTTGGCGATATGGGGAGTTTCCGTGTAACGATTGTTACTGGTAATGCCAGCGAAACGGCAGAGAAATTCAAGGCGGCCACCTGTATCAAAATTTCCCGTGTCCGTTTTCATCCGGGAAGCATGCTTCTGGACATGTGTAAGGCAATGAAATATACACAAGTAAAGAAAGGTGAAGGAAGTGAAGGTGACGACGTTGTAGTACCTGATCCGGATGAAGACAAAGGACAAACACCGGACCCGAGCATATAAAATAACACGGTATTTATGCTTCACAGAGTTGCCGGTTTAATGCTGGCAACTCACAAGTCAACTCTATTTTTATAATCTCATTTTTATTTTCAATTATTTAAAATCAAAAGTCATGAAAAAATCAGTTTGGAAACAAATTTTACAAATCTTTATCACGGTAGCCACTTCAATCATCTCTGCCTTGGGGGTAACCTCTGGTGTAGCCCATATCTAAACGAACGAATAAGATGAAAGAGTTAAAAGAATTTTCTTCAGAAGAAGAATATGTGCCACGAAGCATTCAATATATTGTAGTACATTGCAGCGCTACGCGTGCCAACATCCCCTTTACAGAAGAACAATTACTCAAATGCCATTTGCAACGTGGTTTCAAATGCATCGGATATCATTTTTATATCACCAGGGACGGAGAACTTCATCACTGCCGTCCGGTATCAGAGCCGGGTGCGCATGTGCGAGGCTTTAACCGGCACAGCATAGGCATTTGCTATGAAGGCGGACTGGATGAAAATGGATACCCGGCAGACACTAGGACCCAGGCGCAGCGTTTTACACTACTCGATCTGTTAACTATACTCAGGCATCAGTATCCGAAAGCACAAATCCTGGGGCATTATCAACTTAGTGCTTCGATTCATAAAGCCTGTCCTTGTTTTGACTGTCGAAAAGAATATGCAGAATTATAAAAAATATCAACGATCTTCACAGACAGTCGATATAGTGGAAAATTTGCATCAGTCATTATCCTGATGCGAGGGTGTGGTCAAGAAATATATCACTATATAGTTTCCTAACCAGCATAGCTTCAAATATCTAAACAGCTACGGGAAATAGTACTTCACTGCCTCCCATAGCTGTTTTATCTTTATTTTTCCTGCCCATAACCATAGCCATACCCATACCGTTTGCCATAGCCGTAATGTTTGCTATACTTACCATAGCCATAATAATAGCCATATTTTCTTTTCTTCAGGTCTACTCCATTAATAATAGTACAAAGATTAGGCAACTTCTGTTCATGAGACAACTCATTGATCAATGTATATTCCGCTTTATGAGTATAGTCGGCACGACATACGTATACCGACAAATCAGCCACACGCCCTATCAATAAAGTATCGGTAACCATACCGACAGGAGCTGTATCCAGAATTACATAATCAAAATTGTTCTTGAGCATATCAATAGCTTTATCCAAGCCATCACGAGCCAACAATTCCGTCGGATTAGGAGGAACGGTTCCGCCCGGAAGAATAAACAGGTTCTTATTCACATCGGACGGTTGCACAAGACTCATCAGATCCATTTCCGGATTGGACAGATATTGAGTTATACCTTTCTCCTTGCTCGAAAGACTAAAAACCTTGTTCAATCCCGGCTTACGGATATCAAGACCTACAATCACAACTTTCTTCCCCAAAAGAGACAGGCTGATAGCCAGATTAGCCGAAGTGAAAGATTTACCTTCACCGCTGACCGTTGAAGTCACAAGGATTACTTTCCTGTCATTCTGAAGCATAAACTGGATATTCGTCCGGATGTTACGGAAAGTTTCGCTCATCAGGTTATTCTGGTTCTCGAATACGGCGATAGAACCGTCTTTGGCGTTCTTCTCATTAGTCAATGGGATATCACCCACAATCGGAACACTCGTCAGTTTCTCCACATCCGCATGGCCTTCGACCCTGAACTTCGTCAGGTCAATCAGGAAGATAACGGCAACAGGGATCACAAATCCCAAGACCAATGCAACCAAATAAATAATACCGCGCTTGGGAAATACCGGAATATCATCAGCGATTGCTTCATCTATTATCTTCGCATTATTGGCAGTGGCAGCCAGCATGATGGCATTCTCTTCACGCTTCTGCAACAACATCAAGTACAATCCGGCCTTTATTTCCTGCTGACGGGCTATACTCACATACCGGCGTTCCTGCCCCGGAGCGTCACTGATACGACGCATATAGCGTTTGGCTTCGCGGTCCAGATCAGCTTTGGTTATAAACAGCCCTTGGAGCGTGCCTTCAATGGTAGCCTGCACATTCGCCTTCGTCGCACGGATACTGGTATCCAAATTGACGATAGCCGGATTGCTCTCCGTAGAAGTGCGGAGCAGACGCTTACGTTCAATGAGCATCTCATTATAACGGTCGATCTGCGTGGCAAGGGCCGCGTCCTTCAAGCCGACATTGCTCGGTAACACTTCATATTCACTATGACTTAAATACCTCTTCAAATCCTCCACCAGGCTGATCTGAGTACGGTTTTCCACCTGCTTCTTCTCATATTCGGCATTACCGGATAAAGCGATTTGCGCGTCACTGCTCAAATCCGTTATTCCCGCGTCACGCTTGAAAGTTTCCAGGTCAGCTTCCGTGCTCCCCAGTTCCTTTGAGATAATGCCAATGCGTTCATCGATAAACTCCGCCGTTTTCTGCGCAATCTCATTCTTGTCATTATTCGTGTTGCGATTATACATCTCCAGCAACTGATTGATAAAATCCTGTCCGCGACGCAAGCTGGAATTCTTCAAGGAAACCGTTACCACAGAAGTCGTTTGCGAGGTAGGTACGATAACTAAATTTCCACAATATCCTCTTGCCACATTCATGGGACAGCTAATGGTAGCTGTGATATGCCGTGCGCCCTGAACTGAAGAAGCCCCCTCCACAGGGATAGAATCAGTAGCCTGAAAGAAAGAAATCGTTCCCCGGTCAGTAGGAAGAATGGCAGGCAACTTTTCGAAATGTTTCTGAATTTCCCTATCATCCATTTTCACGTTCACATCCAAACTGCCCTGTGGCTGTACCACCATTTCAACAACAATGTCTTTTTTCAGCTTTTCCGCTTCTTGCGGAGTCATGTTTACCTGCACCGGAGAAGTCTTGTACAACTCTTTCGAAGGGATGAGATCTTCATCCTTATAAGTCACATAGAGATTCAGATAATTGACAACTTCTTTTACAAGCGTCTTGGAACGCAGCACCTCTATTTCGTTATCTATACTTTGCGAAGAAGTGATTAATCCGCTAAGGCCCAGTTCATCCAAACCGCCCACATTATTTGAGGCTCCTCCTTTCTTATCATCCTTTATCAGAACCGTAGCCGAAATGTTATATACAGGAGTAGCAACATACAAATAAACATAGGCGGCAATCAAACAAGCCACCACCGTTCCTACGAACCAAGGCCAGTGGATCAGGCATTTGAAAAGCAGTTCCTTAATATCTATTTCCATATCCTCCGCTTCGCGCAATTTCTCGTTTGGTAGTTCCTCTTTCATTGTTCCGGTATTATCTTAAAATGTTATACAATAGACTGGCAATGGAAATCAGGATAGAAGTGGCGGAGAACCACAGGCTGGTACTGCTTCCGATGTCCGAATTACGGGCCTTGGCCTTGTTGGGAGTGACATAAATAATATCATTCTGTTGTAACCAGTAGTAAGGTGAAAGAATCGTCTCTGCCTTGTTCAAATCCAAGGTTACAATCTCCTGTCTGCCGTTAGCGTCCTCCCTTATTAATTTAATGTCATCACGCAGTCCATATACGGTCATATCTCCTGCCATGGCCAATGCTTCCAATAAGTTTACTTTCTCATTCGAGATAGTAAAAGTGCCGGGACGGGCAACTTCGCCGATCACTGAAATCTTATAATTCACCATGCGGACAGTCACAATAGGAATTTCCTTTATATAAGGCTTCAACTTTTCTACAATCATTTGTTCCGTTGCCTTCTTTGTCAACCCTCCCACATGGAGTTCACCCAATACCGGGAAGTTTATCTTTCCTTCATTATCCACCAGATATTGCTGCAGAACCGGCTGAGCGGTTGTATAGTTCGAAGCAACATTACCCTGTGTAGCAACTGTCAGATTGAAAGGAGCTGCCAATTCAGGACTGGTACATGACACCACAATGGTCAACAAGTCTTTAGGCATTATCTTCGCATCATACAGCTGTTCGTTCTGAACTCCATGCGATACGGCCTCTGCATCCTGCAGATAGGGGACTTTTTTATAAGACTGACAGCCAGTCATCACAAAAGCCAGCAATACAATTAAAAAGAATTTATTCATCTTATTTTTACTATTATTTATTAGAATTTCTTACCGAAAACAATACAGATAAAGGTCTTTATTAATATTTTAAAATCAAACCACCAGGAGCGATGTTGCAGATAAAACAAGTCATAACGTAAGCGACGTAACATCTTTTCTATCGTATCTGTATAACCGTTATAAAGCGTTGCATACGAAGTTACCCCGGGACGAATCTGATATAAAAAGCGGTAACGCGGATCATGTTCCATTATTTGGTCAATATAAAATTTACGTTCCGGACGGGGGCCTATAAAAGCCATATCACCACAGAAGACATTCCAAAGTTGCGGTAACTCATCCAAATGGTGTTCGCGTAAAAATTTACCCACTTTAGTTAACCTGGGATCTCTTCCGCCTTTATATAACTGAGGTCCCATAGATTCAGCATCCAGTCGCATACTGCGAAACTTATAAATATAAAACGGGCGGCCAAAACGACCGACACGCTCCTGTTTGAAGATAGCCGGGCCGCCATCCTCACGCTTCACCACCAGATAACAGATTAAGAACAATGGAGAAAATATTAATAATAAAACTCCCGCAATAATGCAATCCCCTATTCGCTTTACATTACGCTCAAAAGCATTCATTCCGTCCGGAATGAAGTCCTCACTATACCCCATATTTTTAAAAATTGAAAGAATTACCTTAATACTTTTTCGTATACCAAACTCCTCAAACCGTTTGGCATCATACGGACACAAAAACGGACACATACATTTCTTAAGAATACATGTAAACTGATTAAGCCCATTTGCAATATTTTTCTTTGAAACCGTATTTCACTTTTCGCATATTTCCATCCTCCGCGTCTTGCAGACATAGCACTTCCGCCCCGTACATTGACCAGCACGTCCTGTACATTATACAATTTCACCCCATTCTTTATCATTCTTGCCCACAACCAGTAATCCTCAAACAAGTAAAAATGCTGGTATCCTCCTGCATCAAGCACTTCTTTTTTACTAAACATTACTGTCATATGATTCAACGGATTTTTCAACTGACACATTCTTCTAAGCTCTCTATCTGTTTGTGGAAGCTTCCGATATGAAATTATACTTTGGGGATCATTATCAAATTCAGAAATCCATCCTCCTACAACAGAAACTTCCGGATTTTCTTCAAATACTTTTAATTGAGCTTCAAACCGGTTAGGTAACGATAGGTCATCACTATCCATACGTGCAACCAAATCATAAGTACATGCGGATAAGCCTATATTCAGCGCATTGCCCAACCCCATATTCTTAGCCAACCTTACTATTTTCAAAGTGTTATATTTCTCACAAAAATCGGTAATGACAGCCTCCAGCTCAGTTGTCAATGGACCATCTTCAACCAATACGACTTCTGTAGGTGGCACAGTCTGTTCAAACACACTATGCAAGGCAGATCTTAAATAATCGCTCTGCTCACGTGCATAGACTGAAATCAATACACTGAACTCCTTCATTATATTATAGATTTATAAAACTGAAAGTCTGTTTTAAATTTAACATTGGCTCGTAGCCAAAGCGATTTTGCCAAAAACCATATTAGCATAGTCCCTACATCTTCTTAAGATTTTTTCAAGTGTCCTTATACCACTTATAGAACACGTTATGGGGAACTTTATTCCTCAAACAGAAGGACTGCAGAGATTCTCCATGAGGCAAAGCTCACTCTGGTACTGAAAGTAAAACCTTTCAAGTTTGAGCCATTATTTGAGTGCTTACATACAGAGAATTTCATAAATGTAGATATACAGATTGTTACTTACCTAAGAGCAACAAAGACAAGCAACGGTTCTTTCCAATTAGAATATGACACAAGTAGCTTATTATTAAAACCATTATCCACATACCGCATACACATAACCAATAAGGCAGTTGTAGGGTATCAATATCAAGACAGGAAATAAGTAGAGTAATAACAGTTAGGTGGATAGCATAAATACTCAATGTCCCCCCATTTTGTATTATGCTGATTTACAAACACATACACCCCATCTATTCCTTGTAGGCATGAAAAGTCCTCTCCGGATGAAGCGTCCACATGTACGTAAAACTCCACATGAGGAGCTTTTAGCCGCTGTATTGTATGAAGCAGCAGCTCCGGGTTTTTATAAGTCAAAAAGAGATAGACAATATTCATATCTTCTATGTTATAGTTTTATCCATTTATCAGAAACAGGGTCTTCTATCGGTGAGTTCATCCACCTTTCGGGCGCGACCACCACCTTCTGCGGATTGCGGTTCAGCCAAGCTCCCCACCAGGAGAAAGAAGAGTTGGCAATGATATTGTGCCGGCACAGGCTCATCAACCGCATATCCACATAGCTTTCCGCACCCTTGTTCCAGTCTACATACACCACCTCCTTCCCCGGCAATAAAGCACGCAGATGGCTTTCGCACCAAGCCATATCGTTGGAAAAGACACAATACAGCTGCGGATTTACCCGCTCTTCCATGTAGTGTATCGCCCGTTTATAATAGTCCAAATCACAAATTCCCCGAAAAAGCGGATGGTTTACGTAATCCCCGCGGCGGACATGCAATGAAGCACTGTCGCTTGCCTGAAGCAGTGCCCCTATTTCCTTGTTCCGCCCGTCGACCGGCTCCGGAAAGGAGAATGCTTCCCAAATAGTTTCCTTCATGTCGCAAAAATATTCCTCATGCTGCCAATAACCGTCATAGTAACAGTCTCCTTTACGTGTTAAAACGGCAGCATCAAAGGAGAAGTTTTTCCGCTCCACGCACATGGTTTTACGTTTTGGCAGAATGTATTTCCCTATTTTCCAGAACCGGTAATTCGGATATGGATATGCCACTTTCAAAATATTCCTCCATGAAGCGACGGGGGCTTTTTGTGCAAATATCCGGTCTACCTCAAAACCATTGTGCAGGGGATAGTTCCTGAAACAGGATGTATCTATCATCACCTGCTCATGAGGGAACCGCTCTTTCAATGAAAGGAACAAGGCATACTGGAACATCTGGTTTCCCAGACCTCCGAGAATTTTTACGATTTTCATTATCTGATAAGTTTTTAAAGATACCAGCGAATCGCTCTATAAATGACACTGACTGTTTTTTTCAGTTTCCCCTTCAATGAGTAATCACGTCCTTTGTTAAAGTAAGGATCAAGTTTTACTTTGTCACGGAAAATAATTTTAGGTGAAAAATCACATGTAATCCACTCTTCCGGGAAACAATATTCGGCAGAAAGCACTTTGCAGTCATGAGTCCGGAAATATTTGTTGATATGGCTTTCATCATGGACTAACGCCACGATACCTTTTTCATAATCGGCATGGATATTCTCCGACAGAGTTTCTGCCATTTCCAAATAGTCGGCAGCTTCTCCTCCGTTTATTCCACCCATATAATAGATATATGGCTTGTCTTCCCGGGGAGGTATATACGCCGATGAATGCTTGTTACGTTCGTAGGGATAAAATGCCGGATGCTTGAAAGGCTTACGCTTGCCCGGCCACTCTGCCCCTACAAGCTTTTCCCCATTCAGCGGCAATAACTCCTTTCCTACAGGAGCTTTAAACTCCGCATTGCTATTGAAAAAGTAAATATAATCCGTCTTCTCTAATTCTTGTCTCACTTGTAGGAACATATCGAAGCGGAAAAGAGAGTCTGCCGGAAAGCCTGCGCACTCTTTTTTTATCAAGTGTACATTGGCTTCGTCGGACAAAGACATATCATCCGTGAATACATAGTATTCCAATTGGGCAATATCCTTTAGCAGATACTTCTCACACGATTCAAAGAAACCCTTGAAAAATTGGTTGTACTTGCCTGTACATATATATAGAATAGCTACTTTCATACTCTATTGCTTCATTTTATTTCCGTTGACATGTTCTAATATCCACTGTTTGTCATAATGGTCTTGCAATATTACAGGTACCGGCATGGCGATATACTGATATCTGGAATTCAGTATAATGGATCTATAGTTTACGGTATTACACAGAGTTGTCATTATTCCGCACCATAAAAGAATTGTTATAAACCGTTTCCTAATGTAGAAGTGCTGTTCTATTTCCAGTAAAAGGAAAATGCCTATGGTGGAAAGTACAAATGTCAGTCTGTACAGCATTGTCATATTGGAAATGAACATTACAGCCATCCCTATCCACACCGCAGCCATACGCGTCCATCTGCATGAGTGATACTGGGCGACTCTGGTGGGATTAAAGTATTGATATACAAGCACTAATAGAGGAAGAAGAAACAATCTGACACCAATGGTAAGAATAAAACCATAAATAGTGATAGCAGAATTGTCGGAAACGCTGTTGCCTCCCCCGAAATACCAGTCCGCGCGCCGTCCCAATAAGTAACTGAAGTGTGAAATTATAGGAATTAACACAACAGAAAGCAAGCCGAAAAATACGATTGTCTTCCGTTTGGTGGAGCACAGCCAATACAACAGTACACTTATAGGAATGAAGAATGCGAATGATACATGAATTTGTGTGGCGAACAAGGCAAAAAATAAAGCCGGAAGCCAGGACTTCTTATTGAACACCAAATGCAAGGCGTAAATATACTGACAAACGGCAAAACCGTATCGTACCCCGCTGGTAGTCATGATGAACTCAAAGAACAGATACATGATGCAGAAACGCATGAAGACTTCCCCGTATGTATATTCACGCTCCGATGTTTCAATCATATAATTGAATATGACTGTCAGCAAGAAGAAACTCTCTGTTACTGAAAACAACCGGAGATATTGATATGGAATGTTGCCGTTTACCAATATCCAGTTTACGATAGGGATAAAGTAATCCGCGGACTGCTTGTTCACATACACATAAGAGAAAGGTTTGTCTAAATAGTGATAAATATTGAGTGAATGCCTGAACAAGTCGGACAATGGAACTTGTAGCCATGCAAGGAATCCTAAGAATAAGGCAAAGAAAAAGTACGCGCTACGCTCTTGCCTATATATTCCCAACAGAATGTAAGGCAACGCCAGCAACGGCGACAGCAAGAACAATGTCGCTACCGTCACCGTATACAGTCGTATATAACCATTATAATACATGATATGAGCTATTACTAATATCCGAACAATGTTTCTTGATGCTCTAAACTGAAATCAAAGAAACTGTACGGAACAAGATGAAACCATTCATCTCTATAAATCAAGACAATGAGTATTCGCAAAACCAATATCGCGACAACCGCATATTTTAATATTTTCAATCGCTTGGCCGCTTCCTCCTGATACAGGCTGTTTATAAAGAGTACAACCGCATATTGCGAGAAGAACATACCGAAGCGGAAAAGGGCTAAAACATGGAAGTGCCCATATGTTGACAATCAATGCTGACAAGGCGAATGAAACATATAATTTGTCCTTTTCAATCTCTTCTTTATACTTGTTGCCGTAAATATAATAAAACAACAGGCACGCAAGTATGAATAATGTATCCAACAATTGCGCCAAGGGAACCGCCTCCCGCTCCATGCCTGTTACCAAGTATTTACTATCACCATAGCACCAATAAAATATATATGACACGGATACAGCCAATGACTGCCTGATTGCGCTATAACATCCGAGCAGGAGTGTACTTGTCATCAGGACAAAAACAGCAAACGCGACATGTGAAGTCGACTTATTCAGAAACCATAACAGGGAAGCGGTCGTTATGAATGAAGTGATGATAATGAGAGAATACGGCTCTTTTGAAATGACCAGTCCTATAATTCTAAGAAATATCTGAAATCCTTCCTCGAAATTAGAGGAAGAGTCAAAAGTGTACCAAGGTGTATTGTCGAATGGCGTGTTGGAGAACAAGTGCCTTACATGTCTGTAATAATGCGCCGTGTCGTTTAATATTGGTAAGTCTCTAAATCCAAAGAATATAAACAGCAGAAGAAAACACATGACGATTTGTGTATTTTTCTGCACCTTTTCTCCTTTAAAATGCCAAGATATATACTCAACAAGCAAAAAGGAGAGACAAAACAGGATTATAACTGACATTTCATTTCGCTATTAAACAACCTTATCCATAGTTTTACCACGTTTTCAGGCATAAGACGTTCCATTGAGTTCATCACATTCATC
Source organism: Bacteroides caccae (assembly GCF_002222615.2). Taxonomy (NCBI): domain Bacteria; kingdom Pseudomonadati; phylum Bacteroidota; class Bacteroidia; order Bacteroidales; family Bacteroidaceae; genus Bacteroides; species Bacteroides caccae. The sequence continues at coordinate 3,456,566 of NZ_CP022412.2, forward strand.
ACATAATCCACTTTAAAATTATCCGCCAAACGTAATACCTTATCAGCATACTTATCTATATCAAACGGCTTCACAAGAAAGCCATTCTTGCCATCCTCAATTATTTCATGTATGCTTTCAAAAGAATCAAAAGCAATGGGTACGCAACCGAATTGCATCGCTTCTGTCAATACAAGTCCCCATCCTTCATGATTGCTAGTCAAACAAAAAATGGAAGACTCTTTGTAATATTTGATAGGATTTGCAAACCCTGCAAACTCTACACGCTGCAATGATAGTTTTTTACTCAATTGTTTCATTTCATTGCTAAATGGTCCGTCACCAACAATCACAAGATTCCAATCCGGTAATTGTTCTTGTAGCTTTTTCCAAACTAACAAAATACGATCCGGCCTTTTTTGGGAAAAAAGTAGCCTACCACACCATAATAGCTGTTTCTTTTTCTGATAGTTATTCATCTCATAGGGAAATGATAACATATTATTAATAGCTGTTAGTTTAGAGGATTCTTTTATACCAGACAATTTGATATATGATTCCTTAAATTCATTACTTAATAATACAATCCTGTCACTATTAAGATACAGATTCTTGTACATCCGACATTGATCATACATGAAAATGTAACGGAGAGGGAAACGTGTACATACATCCCGCAAAAGATTAATAATATTCTCTTTTAAAGACAAATATTTGAAACTCACAAGATTTCTATTTCCTTTTATTCGCATATCTGGCGAGAAATGCAATACAGAAATCAGTTTCACACCGGACAAACTTTTTACTTCATAACAAGTACGGTTATAAAGTTCCGAATGGGAATTCTGATTCAACAATATATCCACCTTTTCCTCTTTTAGAATATGTGCCAACGCCTGTACGTTCTCGATGCAATAATCCAAAGTTTTAGGTAGGAGCACTTGTTTGGCTGGTAGTGTATAAGGTTTGCTGTAAGGAGATTTCCGACAAGCGACAAACAGCACTTCTACCCCTTCCTTTATCAGTCCCTCGGCCAATGAAACAGAAACACGCTCAATCCCTCCGATAGTGGGATTAAACTCTTGTACATTACAGATTGCTATCTTCATGCGAGTATGGATTTCAAATAATTCAATGAACTTTCCCGATAAGCAGAAAGCCGTTGATTGACAGTCTCATAATTTATAGAAGGAGCAGCAATTGCATCATCCACATCATTAACGATACGCCGTTTTATTCCAAGAATGTCCAGCAGATTAGATATCCTGAAAACCTTGGAAGGTTCACTGATATATACATAGAACGGCTTGCCGAACAACATGGAGAAAACGGTAGCGTGAAAGCTGTCCGTTATGACTACTTTTGCAGAGGCTATGGCATACAACCATTCTTCTATGGGAAGAAATTCCATGTTTTTCTTTCGTTCCGGTTGCAAATACCCGTAATGCTTACGGATAGGAAGTCCTGTCTTAACAGATAACCCTTTGGCAAAAGCATTCATTTCTGCGGTATCGGATAATGAAAGAAACAATATCTCGTTTCTTTCTTCCACTTTGTGCGGCAATAAGTCTCTGTAACTTTCAAGCAACAATGTCGGGTCAATCACTTCCACCGCATCAATCCCGTTACGTTGCAGAAACTCTACCCCGAATTTCTCACGAACTGCAATTCTCTTGAATAAAGAGAGGGCTTTCATATCCAATTCGGATTTTCTTCTCTCCTCGTCCTTGATGTTGCCGAAACTGGCCGCGTATGCATACCTGTTTTTTACATCGTTCTTCAGAAAAGAAAAACAGAAAGCTGTCCGTAAGTTCTGGGTTATCCCCGGATTCCAAACCTGGTCGCTGCCTATCAGATAATAGTCGTCCTTATTCCACGGGTAGGACTCCAGCTCAGCTGTAGTATGAAAATTACCTATCTGATTGGGACAATGCTTCCTGCTGAATCGCTCCGCCAGCGCAAAACAATGTGAGTATCCCTTCATCCACTTATGCAGACCAAGCAATACCCTGTATTTGAGGCTGTAAGGGAAACGACTGTAATCCATGTCCAAATTGATGATGTAGGGTACATGACCGAGATTCTCTATTGTCTTGTACAAGGCGTATGCCTGTAGTACAGCTCCATAGTTCGGTTCTTTGTGTATGGTGAGGATATTTACATTGTGCATAATTGATAATTTTTATTTAGTGCGACCGATGTGTTCAGTTATTTTTCGCTGGACACTTTCCGGCAGAATGGCTTTGGCGATTCTTTTTGCAATGCCTTTCGCCGATTCGTTCAATGTGTTCATATACAGAATCGAGGCGTTTTCGTCCACTTCGTTGGTAAAAGCTTCCCAAACCAAAGGTTTGTCCGTCAGTTTGCAGGATGTGAACCAATCTATGTTCTCAAGAAAACTTTTTTTATCGGTTGACGCACGATATTCAAATCCTAAAGCACCGACAAAATCACGGACCAATCTCGGCGATTGTGCGCCGAAATGACCACGAGCCGCAAAATATTCATTGGCGGCATCACCGAACTTGAAAGCCGGATGAAGGTAATTTTTAAACTCTATTCCTTCTCCGTTATTTACAAGAAGAATTCTTATGTTATTTTTAATATAGTGGTTGCCAAGGGCGTTGAGATCATAAAAGAAAGCTAAATCGCCCACCACTAAAAAAGATATTTTTTGGGGGGCATTAAATGAAGCTCCAACAAGTGCCGATATAGGTCCGTCAATACCAAATCCGCCGGTATTACATTGGAAATGAACGCTGCCGGGAATATTAAAGTAATTCCATGAACGCAGAGAGTTCAAGATACCGACATGGAGAATTGATTCGTCCGGCAGCTTTCCCGATAGTTGGCTTGCCATCCAGATATTCGAAAAAGGTATGGCGTCGACATTGATTTTGGCGCGTGTAGTCTCTATTTCCGTCCGGCATTCTTCAAGGAAAGTGTTTTTTGCTTTTGCCGGGACATCCATAGAAGCATAATGACGGAAAAACCATTCTTCTTCGGTTTGAAATACATATTTCAACTTTCTAAAATGGTCGCGAAGTTCACCGTCAGGATTTACCCGCCACACTTCTTGTGGAAAAGCCTTCATATATGCTCCGGACACTTCTCCGATGTGTATGAGGAGACCTACATGATTAATCTCACAATCTCTTTGCGATTGAGAACTTAATAAGGGGAGCAACACTTTAAACCGCCCATTATAGCCACTCGTATTATCGCAAAAAACCACAGCACCGTATTTCTCGCAAAAGGCATCGACAGCTTCTGTCAGGCCTGAAGTGAACCGTGAATGGTTACCCACGAATATGGCTATACGCGCGAAATCGCCTAATGGAGGAAGAACGTCAGTGTAGCCAAACCGGAATATGGCATTGGCCGGAATAATTTCTTTCACAGTATAATCACCGGACACAAGCGTCACACAATTAATATGTGCCGGTCCGCCACCATTACGGCGCAACGCAAGAATGGCTTTGTTGGCTTTTATCGTATTGCCCCATTCATCATCAGCATCTTTACAAAATTGAAGATGAACACTGCAAACGTATGTATCTTGCGGATGGCTCAAACGATTGATCGTTTGAGGATTTAAGTGTCCGTATGTATCCACCTCACGGGCACCGGTTATGGCAAGTACAGGCAATTTGCGGTAATGCGCTTCAGTTATCGCCGGGAAATAGTCTCGTGAAGCTGTCGCACCCGTACAAGTGATAACAACCGGCTCACCGCTTTCTGCGGCTAAGCCGCATGCCATGTATGCGGCAGAACGTTCATCAACACAAGAGATAACATCGAACCATTTGTCATATTGGACACTGGCCACGAATGGCATGTTGGTTGTTCCCGGAGAAGCGATGATTTTCTTTATTCCATGTTGTTTCAAAAGAGAAACAAGGATTTGCACATTGCGTTCAGCGCTATAATATTTAGTTTCCATAGATTTATTTTCCGATAACCAAAAATATGCGATTAAACAACGGTTTTGGCATATATCTCACAAGCAATTGTTTTACTCTGTTTTTAATACCCCTTATATTTTGCAATGGTACATACGAATTTGCAAGCCGGGCATGACAAGGAGCCGGGATTGACCTGAAGTTTTCCCTTTTAAGGAATTCGGTAAGACAATGCTCCAACCCCTTTTTCACTTCCGTAAATTTCAAATCCGGCAAAACGCCCATCAACTTGGCATTATTGAATCTTCTGTTGTAAAGCCGATCGTACTTTGCGTGCCATTGCCCTTGTCTGAACCTGAGATTCAAACTTTCATCCGTCCATTTTACACGCATTTTTATGTTTCGCTCACGAAGAAGAACCATCTTATATATATCGAGAATCTCATTCCACTTCAACGATTGATTCGTTGTTATGGTAAAGTCCTCGCCGAACGCTTTGTCATTCCCGATCAGTTTACTTATGGCAAAAGCTACATCTTTCGCAAAAGTAAGTGTGGTGTATTGTTGTGCTATATCTTTACTGAACAAGACCTCTCCACCGTTAAGACAGCGCCATAACCACAACTCTTTCTCATAACATCCCAGTTGCAAACGATTAGAGTTAAAAGTTATATAGGGCCTTACAATTGTCCAGTTTGTCAATCCGGTCTGTCGCAATATATTTTCACATAACGCCTTGTTTATCGGATATGGCTTTACTGCCAAAAGCTCTTTATCGGTAGTTACGTCGAGCAAACGTGGGGTCTTTTCTGTGATTATCTCATCCAAATCAGAGTATTCTGTAGCCGATGACAAAAAGAAATATTGGTCAGTAGACTTTAGCAGCAAACCAATCCTTTGCCGGAATACCGATTCGCTATATATCATAAAATCAATGACAGCGTCCCAATGATTCCGCATAAGGATGTTTTCCAGTTCACTTTGGTTCAGTACATCGGCTTTCAAATATTGTACATTTTCTTCTGATGAATGCTCTGAACGAGACGTAACACAAATTTGGATGTCCTGATTTTGTCTCAAAATGGCAATAAGTGGAGTACCTATCGCACCTGTTCCTCCTAATATCAAGATTTTCATCGCACAAATTTTATCTTTCGCATAAATGAATTAAAATAGTTCCGCTCATAATTGTTAAGAGACAGTCTGTATGATACAGGCAGATAAAACACAGAGAAAGCGATAATACCCAAGCCCAATTTGCCCCAATCGGAAAAATCAGTATATGGCAATATCAACAGACCTGCTACAACAAACAATGAGGGCACCAAAGACATCTTTAATATTTCTATCCAAAACTGCCGTACATTTATTCCGATTACCCGGGCATACATCTTGTTCAATATCGGTCCGTATGTGATTACGATGCATAAGAAAATGGGGAAAGAACACCCCACGGCACCCCAATATTTCGCACAAGGGAATATGGCGACGAAGCTCAATAATGAAGCGAATATCACAATAATCGTTTTCCTTTTCATCTTATTGTATGCCATCAATATGGAATTCCCCAGATTCTGTATTGAGGGGATTGTGGTACATACAAAAATCATCAAAGTAATGTAGTAGACAGACATATACTCTTCACCTACCCAAAGGGTTATAAATGATTTTCCGAATATCACAAAACCCACTATAATGTACGATATTACCGCATATTGGATTCGTCCTGTTTTTATGAATAAATCCGATATTTCTTTGGCAGTGGTATTGGAAGTAACCATCCGTGTAACCTTTGGAAGGAATACTGAACTTATGGCCGAAGAAAACAGATAAAACATTCCCTTTAATTGAATGGCTAACGAAAAAATCGCTACCATTGTTGTCCCTTGAAAGATTCCTAATGCCCATTGTCCCGAGTTCCAATAAAACTGTTCGGTTATAGCCGCAAGAAAAATCCAAAAAGAGTAAAATAGGATTTCTCTGAAAAAGTTCCAATTCATTTTTCCAAAGACAATCTTTATTTTGAGTTTATGCCGGCAATAAAAAGCATTGCCGAACAGAAATGCAATATTGAATATGGTTTGTACAACTACTAATCCAATAGCTTTATACCCCAATCTTAAAATCACAATCATTACAATGGTAGATAGAACGATACGGGCTATTTGGGCTAATTTTTGGAAAATAAAATTTTCATACGCATTTATTATTGATCCGTAAACACTAAGCGGAAAGGTCAAGGCAAGATTTATCAATAATATTAACAGTAGAATTTTTGCTTTCGACAGTTCTTCCGGCGACATGGATTTGTCGAATAGATTATCCACATTGAAGCAAAGGATTATTCCAATACACAAAGCAAATAGACCTATGGCACAAAACAACTTCAAAAACATTCCAAACATTTCATATTGTTCAGTCGTTTTGTTTTCCGTCCGAAACTTTGCGGTGTATCTTACGATAGCATTGCCAAATCCGAAATCCAAAATGGTCAGATAGGAAATTACTGATGCAACCAGTGAGAATAAACCATACTCATTTTGGCCCAACATACGTAACATATATGGGGTGTATAGTAATCCTACTAAAGCATTTATTCCTATTATGACGTAGTTAAGAGCGGCTCCGGCCTTAATTTGGTTCTCCATTTTTTAATTCATATTTAAATGCTTCAGAACTTCTTGCCAAATACGTTGGAACGGAACGTGTTGAGCAGAATCTTGAAGTCGAACAGCCACGAACGGTGGCCCCAATAATAAAGGTCGTACTCCAGCCGGCGCAACATCTTTTCCATGGTGTCAGTATAGCCGTTGTAAGCACTCAATTTAGGGCACCCCCCTTTGAAAGGGCAGTTGGAAGTGCCCTAAACTGAGTTGAATTAAAAATTTGTTCTAGATTTAACATTGCCCCGTAGCCAAAGCGATTTTGTCAGGAATCATACAGCATAGTTCCTGCACCCGTTAAAGTTATTTTAATAGAAACACTTCAAGAGCGTATGTTGAACACTAAACTTTCGGAGTATCATTGATTAAGTGAATAGGCTCTACATAACCGATCGGCATATCAACACAGGCACAACCGAGCATATTCAAACGGACAGCAATCTTACTCTTACTCCCGACAGTCACCAGTTCGCCGACAAGACCGCTCAAAGGACCTTTTATGACACGGACCTTCTCACCACGGGCCAAAGGAGAGTCATTCATACAGACGGCTTCATCAGAATAATCGAGCATGAAACGGAAACGGGCCATTTGCTCGTCGGGAATTACGGCAGGAGTACTTTCACCACGCATCACCATATAACGGCTGACAGTGGAAAAGGAAAGAACTTCCATACGCTCCTTGGGAGTCACATGAACGAAAACCATCATCGGAAGCAAGACGGTATCCACCAGCTTACGACGGTCGCTCCATTGATGAATCTGTTGCTGAACGGGAACAAAAGAATCAATTCCCATTTTGGATAAACGTTCGGATACCTTCTTCTCGTGATGCATACGAACGAGAGCGACATACCAACGTTTTGAGTGTGCTACGCCTTCCCCTGTCCCACAACTAGGCCCGGCATTGACTGACTTCTTTTCTTGAAAAATCATATTTTTTTACCCCAATTTTATCCGTTACTTTAAAGGTAACGGATCATACACATAGGAGACATGACAGCAATGAAAAAGGGAATTATACTAACAAGGAGGACGTAAAACCGGGGAATGTCTGATATTCAATGCAGAAATCATTCGGATTCAGGCAATAAAATCCATTGAGCATGAAATTCATATTTTCATGTTCAGCAGCTTTTTTATCGCATATTTCAAGAGAAAAAGGAAAAAAAGGAAAGTTTACTTGTATGCTATTAATATTTTTACCTATATTTGCATCGAAATATTTCCGTTACCTTTAAAGTAACATTCATCTAAGCATACTATTTATCAACAGTTTACACACATACAACTAGATAGTCTTGAAGTTCATCACGTAAGAATAATTCAACCGATTTACTTTAGTTCTTTCTGACAGTTCGAAGCCTTTTAAATAGATTTGTGTTGTTTTGATAGATTTGTGTCCCAATGATTCACTTATCATTTCGATAGGAACTCCACGATATTTTGCCGTAGTAGCCCATGAATGACGGAATGTATAAGAGGTTACAGAGGAGCGAATACATAACTTTCTGGCTAAACTCTTCAAATCATTATTGAAACAACGTAAAGCAGATTGGTATTCTTTATAACCCGCCTCATCACTCCTCTTATTCTTTCCACTCAATATGTAAAACAGATAATCCGGATGTTCGGGAAGAACTGTTGTATGCTTATTGCGAAGTTGTGAAATGATAGTTGCTGCCGAATCCAATATTTCTACGTTCATAGGAATACCGGTTTTGGCACGGTTGTACTTCAACATATTCCCTTCCAAATTTGACTTTTCCAAATAGGCAAGATCGACAAAAGGCATTCCGCAAAATAAAAACAATAAGTTGGCAATAGCTTGTGTCCGACGCAGCTTATCAGATTGTGGGTCTTCGTTAAGTAACGTATGAAGTTCGTTTATAGGAATAGCTTTCTTCTGACGAGTGTCTATCCCAGTGAACACATCACGAAACATACGATGAACGTATGGGGTCTGATGCATATCTACTCCCCTATTGTATATGCAGCGCAACATCCGCATATAGGTAGAAATGGTATTAAGCCTCAAATGGCAATCCATAAGATAGCTGCTATACCTCTTTAAATTTCCACGGGTGATCTGTCTGAATGATACACCCGCAGTGCCACAAAACATAGTGAAAGAGCGAAGCGCACTTTCATAAACATGCGCAGTGGCATAACGCCCTTCTTGCCGCAAACACTTAATATAATGTTTTGCGCATACGGTAAATCCGTCTTTTCTCATATTATTACTATTAGTTTAAAAATGAATTCGATAATACGAGAATTTAAACAAATTTCCAAACAAGAAGGTGCTTTTCTATAGTTTTCTTATATTGTTTTTAGTAACCTTATACAATCTGATATAAAGATGCTGCTGTATCCAGATAGTTAATAAAATCTACAATCTTGTATGGACGAATAACAAGCTGCTTTTTATCCTTAACCCAGTCTATCTGATTCTCAGAATCAACAAATATACTTGGTGCCAGAAACACACATTGGAAATTTTCACATTCATATTTTTCTCTAAGCTCCTTTAAATGTCTCGCAATAGGCCATACTTCCATCATTGTCTGCTGACGCCCTTCAGACATTGTGACTTCCACCAATATACTGTTAGAAGCCTCGAAACACTCAATATCTCCAATATCCCCACCAGCCGTAGAGGTTGGCAGACCTTCATCGTCACATGGATAATTGGGAATTACCTCAACAGCAGGCAGTTTTGACTTAATAGCAAGGGCGGTCAGGAACTCTAATCTTGCCGGAGCTGCAATAAACCTTAAAATATTGTGGCTTGATGATGTTTTTTTCGCCAAATGGGTAAGTTCTTTTTTAATAGAATCCCATGAGTAATCACCCACGAGTTTAGCTAATTTATCAGCTGCGACATTTTTGGGGATTTCGACAGCTTTTAATGCAAACAATGCATCATCAATGTCTGACATATAGTCAAAATATTCTTCTTTTGAAGTGTACTTGCGATATGTGGCATAATTAGCCAGTATATAATTTATCTTATCATCTTCATTATGGTTAATGTCGATAAATCGACCACCCCCTCTAAATGATATAAGTCCTGTCATTCTCATTTTGCGGACAAATTCATCGGGATATTCGGACACAATAGAGTCAAGATCAAATTTCTTGAATCCCCCAAGTATTTCGTTTACACATATATCCTCTATCACTTCATTTGAAGGATTGTACCTATGTTCCTTTCGCAGAAGTTTAATACGCTGATACAAAGATTCCGCATCATTATCTTTCCAAAAGATAACTAAAGGTATCTCCTTATATGAGATTCCCGAACCATTATAATCTGGATCAGAGTTTAACTTCTTTATAACTTCAAGCAATAATATCAGTGGAATATTATCATTTAATTCACAAATAAACGGATTGCATCTTTGTTGCTTGGCAAAAGCTTGCATAAATGCAATTTGCTCATTCTGTGGATTTACAATCTCGCGAGATATTGCTCCTGAATCTATTTCAATGGATACAGTATCTGCAAGATAGTTACCTGTTTGAGAGAAGTTTATAGGCTTTCCCCATTCATAATATACAAAGCCCAGAACTTTCATCAATTTGAATTGTGTGTCAAATCGACTCGGCCACCCTTTAGGAAACCCTGCTTCTTTATGTCCCTTTATACTTTTGTTGACTTGGGGATCATTCTGCTGATACACATCTTTCGTTTCTTCATCTGTTAATGGTTTGCTGGCTAATTCCCCGTTCTTTGTTGATTTCCACTTATCCTGAACTGTTTCCGGGCGCTTCATTGGTCGATACAAGCCAACCTTAAACAGTTCTCTCTCGAACAACTCGACTGTTTTATTATTAAGTATCCGGCCATTGAATCGTTTAAGTATGTGCATGAAATCTTTAAAACGCTCAGGATTTCGTATCGTAGTCGTGTAAAGCAACGGCTTATATTCAGGTTTTCTAGGCATATTAGTAATTTGTGATTAATACTTCGCTAATTTGTTTTGTTGAATTGTCGTGATAGCTTATATAATTACTCTTTATCGGATGAACATTGTACTTGCATGCCCAATCTATAAACAGATTGTTACATCGACCTTTGTAATGAGTAACATTCGATATAGCGAACCGAATACGTCGTTTGTTTAGGCTATCCAATAATTGCAACAACTCAATTTCATCTTGCTCATTCCATAACTTATTATATTCACTAAATGTGATAAGATATGGCGGGTCTAAATATACAAAATCTTTTTCAGACAACCTTATTTTTTGTAGGAAATCTTTATAATCGATATTAAACCATTTAGGTTTTTTGGATATTACTTGCATGAAATATGCCTCTAGAGCATTTACTACATTAGCATTAAAATCAACATTGCCTACAGGAAGATTGAAGTCTCCATTTTTATTGAATCGTAGCATTCGATTAAATCCATATATCAACAGAAGATACAAAACATATAAATCTGCTACCGACGATTCATTAAAATCCCTTTTCATCTGCCCATACGCTTCTTTGTTATATTTAGCATAGTATGTTTTTTTATACTGTTGCCTAAGTTCTATCGGGATACGATCTTCCTTATATGAATATGATAGTCCATACTCAGCGATAAGACTTTCTATTCGACTAAAAAATTCAGTTCGTTTATTGGCAGATTTACATAAAAATTTGTGTAGCGCAATTACATTTACATCTATATCATTCAGGTAAAATTTCCGAGCGTCAATATTCATAAATACCGACCCTCCGCCAACAAACGGTTCAACGAATTTCTCTATGTCGTCAGGGAAATACGAGCTAATTTCTTCAATGAGCTTATATTTGTCTCCAACATAGAAAAAAGGTGATCTTACTATCTTTTTTTTCATTGCCCTACTTCCGTGATAAATAATAGTTCCTTGTGCTTTGCAAAATTAGTCTTACCTGCATTAAAATATCTGTGATCGCAATCATATATCTTTGTAGTACCGCGTTCTTCTAAAATGGATTTAATCTGCTCTAATGTAATCTTGTTTTTTGATGACCCGCTTTTTGATTCGTATGTATTATTGTATGATACGACAATATACTTGACGTTCAATTTACTTATAAGATCCCGAAATGCAACGGGAGCACTAGAGGTACAATATGCACTCATATTTTGTGCTTTAGGCTTCATCGCTACACCAAACAATTCAGGCTTCTCCCAAGTTACCAGATTTTCGTAAATATGATAAAATCTACTATATTGACGAGAGTTATAAGGCGGGTCAATATATGCAACATCTGCCGTGATGTTTTCAGCAAGTATATTGGAGTCTTCTCTAAAGATTTCTACACACTGAGGATCAAGTGGTCTAATAAGTTGTATGGATAAAGGATGATACAGGATGTTTTTTTTGATGTATGCATCAAAATGCCCTACTGTATTTGCTATTTTATCAATACTATATATTAAAGAGGTCAATAGAATGGCATATTCCTTATGCGTCAATGCCACTTTCCTCTTTTCGACATCCTCCCTTATATGACCTATCAATTTGGAGTTCTTGTAATCAAAGAACTTATCTCCGAAATTATCCGAAAAGTAATTGTCTTCAATAGTGTCAGGATTTATATTATTATAATACTCTATGATTGAATGAAGTTTATTCATATCATAAGTTCCGGAACCAAAAAAGGCTTGATATATAATATTGTTAGATGACAGAAAGTCATTCATTATTATTCTCTTTGCATAAGGTATCGCAGCCTTGGAAACAGATGCGGTTCCCGCAAAGACATCAAAAAATGATTCAAACCCTCCTGTATGCTCGTTGATTATATTCATAATCCAAGGGGTTAACTTTGCTTTATTTCCAATATATCTACGACTCTCCAAATCAAACATCTTATACCCCAAAAGAGTGACATCTATATCAGTTCGATTATAGACTTCTTGTAATGACAATTTCAATTCCTCACGAACATCTTTTGAATACTGACTCAATGACTCCATTTACTTTACACGTTGACAATTTCTGTCAAAGGTAAAACGAATATTTGAATGCAGCTAATTTTCGAGCATAAAAAAATGAGCACGGAGACTAAGCCAATTATCCTTTTTGCAATATTTTTATAAAAAAAGCCGCCCCTGAAAAAACAGAGACGACTTCTTCTACTTATTATATAACAACTTATTATATTACTTATATTCCGCCCAACTCTTGATAGCAATATCATCAATGCTCATTGTACAGAAAGCATTAATAAATGCACTAGCCAAACGGGCATTCGTTATCAACGGAACATTCAGGTCGATAGCCGCACGACGGATTTTATATCCGTTGTCCAACTCTCCGGCTGTCAAATTCTTCGGAATGTTGACTACCATATCAATCTTTTTACTATGGAGCATTTCCAAAGCTTGCGGATGTCCTTCTTCACTCGGCCAATAAACATGAGTACTCTCAATACCGTTTTCGGCAAGCGCTTTGTGCGTACCGCCCGTAGCAAAGAGTTTATATCCTTTATTTACCAACATACGGGCTGCGTCTATCATATCGGCTTTCTGTTTCATTGTACCTGTAGAAAGCAGGATATTCTTCTTCGGAATGCGATAACCTACGGAAAGCATTGCTTTCAGTACGGCGCAGGAAGTATCCATACCTATACAACCGACTTCACCGGTGGAAGCCATATCTACCCCCAACACCGGGTCGGCTTTCTGCAAACGGTTGAAGGAGAACTGGGAAGCCTTGATTCCAACATAGTCCAGTTCAAAAAGATTCTTTTCCGGTTTTTCGACAGGCAGGCCAAGCATTACTTTCGTTGCCAGTTCGATAAAGTTTATCTTCAATACCTTGCTGACAAACGGGAAAGAGCGGCTGGCACGCAGGTTGCATTCGATCACCTTGATATCATTATCTTTTGCCAAATATTGGATATTGAACGGACCGGAAATGTTCAAAGCCTTGGCAATCTCACGGCTGATACGCTTGATGCGGCGAACCGTCTCCACATATAACTTTTGCGGCGGGAATTGAATGGTCGCATCACCGGAGTGCACACCGGCAAACTCGATGTGCTCACTGATAGCATACGCTACGATTTCTCCATTTTGAGCCACGGCATCCATTTCCACTTCCTTGGCATGCTCAATAAACTGACTTACTACTACCGGATGTTTCTTCGATACATTGGCTGCCAGTTTCAGGAAACGTTCCAGTTCTTCCTGATTGGAGCAAACATTCATCGCGGCACCCGAAAGCACATAAGACGGACGGACAAGTACAGGAAAACCGACCTCGTCAACAAATTCATTGATATCATCCATAGAAGTCAGTTCACGCCAACGCGGCTGGTCTACACCAATACGGTCGAGCATGGCAGAGAATTTCTCGCGATCCTCAGCGTTGTCAATGCTTTTGGCACTTGTACCAAGAATATTGATATTTTGTGCATCCAGGCGCAATGCCAGATTATTCGGAATTTGTCCACCGGTAGATACAATGACGCCATGTGGATTTTCGAGTTCCAGAATATCCATTACGCGTTCGAAAGTCAGTTCATCGAAATAGAGGCGGTCGCACATATCGTAATCCGTAGATACGGTTTCCGGATTATAGTTAATCATAACGCTGCGCCACCCTTCCTTGCGAATTGTATTCAATGCCTGAACACCACACCAGTCGAACTCAACCGAAGAACCGATACGATAGGCACCGGAGCCTAGTACGACGATAGATTTATGGTCACCCAGATAATGAACGTCATTTGCTACGCCACTATAAGTAAGATATAGATAATTAGTTTGTGCCGGGTATTCGGCAGCCAGAGTATCAATTTGTTTCACAACGGGAAGAATACCCGCACGTTTGCGATGATTACGGACATAGAGAATGCCGTCTTCCATATCACCTTCATAACCAATGGCACGGGCAATCTGGAAATCGGAGAAGCCTTGCACTTTCGCTTTCTTCAGCAATTCTCCCGGCAAGTCGGTAATCTGTTTGTGATTGTTTCCCCAACTGTGCAGCTCTTCGGAAGTCTGCATAATGTTCATCAGTTTCTGAAGGAACCACTTGTCAATCTTTGTCAGTTCATGTACCTGATCGATTGTGTATCCGGCACGGAATGCTTTCGATATTACAAAAATACGTTTATCGGTCGGCTCACGAAGTGCTTTGTCAATATCAGAGATAACCAGTTCTTTGTTTTCCACAAATCCGTGCATTCCCTGTCCTATCATACGAAGACCTTTCTGGATCGCTTCTTCAAAAGTACGACCGATAGCCATTACTTCACCGACTGATTTCATTGAAGAACCCAATTCTTTGTCTACCCCATGGAATTTACCCAAGTCCCAACGAGGAATTTTACAGACCACATAATCCAGAGCAGGCTCGAAGAAGGCGGAGGTCGTTTTTGTTACGGAATTTTTCAAATCGAAAAGTCCGTAACCCAATCCTAATTTAGCGGCAACGAAAGCCAGCGGATAGCCGGTTGCTTTGGAGGCTAAGGCTGATGAACGGGAAAGACGGGCATTTACTTCAATCACCCGGTAATCTTCGGATTCCGGATCGAAAGCGTATTGTACGTTACATTCGCCCACGATACCGATATGGCGAATGATACGAATAGCCAATTCACGAAGTTTATGATATTCTTTGTTAGTAAGCGTTTGAGACGGAGCAATAACGATAGACTCACCGGTATGGATACCTAGCGGATCGAAATTCTCCATATTACAAACAGTAATACAGTTATCGAAGCGGTCGCGCACTACTTCGTATTCCACTTCTTTCCAGCCACGGAGTGATTTTTCCACCAATACTTGTGGGGAGAAGGAAAAAGCCTTTTCTACCAGAATATTCAGTTGTTCCTCGTTATCACAAAAACCGGAACCCAAACCACCCAATGCATAAGCAGCACGAACAATCACCGGATAACCCAGTTCTTTTGCTGCACGACGAGCATCTTCCGCATTTTCCACGGCTTCGCTCTTGATAGTCTTTACATTGATTTCATTCAGTTTCTGCACGAAAAGTTCACGGTCTTCGGTATCCATAATAGCTTGTACCGGAGTACCGAGTACCTTTACATTATATTTTTCAAGGACTCCTTCCTTATATAAAGCCACACCGCAATTCAAAGCGGTCTGACCGCCAAATGCAAGCATAATGCCTTCGGGTCTCTCTTTCTGAATCACTTTCTCTACGAAGTACGGAGTCACCGGCAGGAAGTAAATCTGATCTGCCACTCCTTCGGAAGTCTGTACCGTAGCAATATTCGGGTTGATGAGAATCGTTTCAATCCCCTCTTCTTTCAAGGCTTTGAGTGCCTGCGAACCGGAATAGTCGAACTCACCGGCCTCACCGATTTTTAGGGCACCGGAACCCAGCAGCAATACTTTCTTTATATTTTCTTTCATAATTGTCGGTTATTTAAGCAGGTTTACAAATTCATCGAACAGAAATTCCGTGTCCGTAGGTCCACTGGCAGCTTCCGGGTGGAATTGTGCCGAGAACCAAGGATTCGTCTTATGTTTAATTCCTTCGTTAGAACCGTCATTCATATTGATGAAAAGCGGCTCCCAATCTGCTCCTAACGTATTATTATCTACGGCATAACCGTGATTTTGGGAAGTGATGAAACATCGTTCCGTACCTACCATACGCACAGGCTGATTGTGGCTACGGTGTCCGTACTTCAGTTTATATATTTTGGCACCTCCGGCTTTCGAGAGTAATTGATTACCCATGCAGATTCCGAAGATAGGAAGTTTTTCGTTTTTCATTGCCTTGCGGATATTTTGCACCGCAGCATCACAGGTATCCGGATCGCCCGGACCATTGGAAATAAACAATCCGTCAAATTCGAGTCCATTGAAGTCATAATCCCAAGGGACACGAATCACTTCAACATCACGTTTCAGCAGACAACGGATAATATTAGTCTTTACACCGCAATCCACCAATACCACTTTCCTTTTATCCGCACCTTCATTATAGCGAATCACTTCCTTGCAACTTACTTTATCTACATAGTTAACGCCTGCATAAGTAGCTTCAAGAACATTGTCCGGTTCATCGTCAAAAACAATCTTTCCCAACATCACGCCATGTTCGCGGAGTACTTTAGTCAGTTCGCGGGTATCAATGCCTGTGATGCCGGGAACCTGCTCACGTTTCAGCCAGTCGCCGAGACTTTCAACAGCATTCCAATGACTGTATTCGTAAGAATAGTCACTTACGATAATCGCTTCCGCATGAATCTTCTCACTTTCCATAAAAGTAGCGAGTCCGTTCGGTTCGATTGAAAAAGGGGGAACTCCGTAATTTCCTATCAACGGATAGGTAAGAGTCATCAACTGTCCGGCATACGAAGGGTCAGTGAGACTCTCCGGATATCCGGTCATGGCAGTATTAAAAACTACTTCGCCCGCCACCGGCTTCTCGTAGCCAAACGACTTGCCGGAAAACCGGCTCCCGTCGTCAAGGATTAATGTCACATTTCTCATTCTTATTTTTGAATCGTTGTATGATTGTCAGAATTGATACAGTTGCTCTATGTAATTGATGAATGCCTGATTCACCATTTTCACGCCACCCGGCGTAGGGTAATTGCCGCTAAAGTACCAGTCGCCCCGATGATTGGGACAGGCTTCATGAAGCCCTTCCAATGGCTGGTAGACGATTTCCACTTTAGCTTTCGTTCCCTTCGGAGTCAATAGTTCTACCATTTTGGCGGAGATTTCCTCATCCGTGAAAGGTGCATATATTTCTTTTACATAGTTCACCATTTGCTCTTTCGGCAAACCTATCTGATCTTTGGATTTCCGGTAGGCAGACGCAATTATATCTTTCATATCCCGCTCTTTCAGCAATTCGACAGCAGCTCTGAAAGCAATAAACTCACTCATCTTTGCCATATCGATACCGTAATAATCGGGATAACGGACCTGTGGGGAAGAAGAAACGATAACAATCTTCTTCGGACCAAGACGGTCGAGAATACCGATAATACTTTGCTTCAATGTTGTGCCACGCACAATACTATCGTCAATAATCACCAGATTATCGACACCGGAAACAAGGCTTCCGTAAGTGATATCGTAGACATGAGCCGCCAGATCATTTCGGCTGTTTCCTTCGGCAATAAACGTACGGAGCTTGATGTCCTTAATAGCCACCTTTTCACTGCGGATACGGCGGGAAAGAATAACTTCCAGTTCCTCCATATTCGGATTATGACCTAATGCAGCTATTTGCTGCACTTTTTCTTCATTCAGATAGTCATCCAGTCCCTGTAACATTCCGTAGAAAGCAACTTCGGCGGTGTTGGGAATAAAAGAGAAAACGGTATGGTCAAGATCGTTGTTGATAGCTTTCAAAATGTTCGGCACGAGTTTCTCGCCGAGCCGTTTCCGTTCCTTGTAAATATCGACATCACTACCACGGGAGAAATAGATACGCTCGAATGAACAAGCCTGTTTCTCACGAGGTTTGTTTATTTGTGATGTCCGCAGTTTACCTTCTTTACTAATCAATAATGCCTGTCCCGGTTGCAGTTCTTTAATATCTTCTACAGGGACATTAAAAGCTGTCTGAATGACCGGACGTTCGGAAGCCAACACTGCAATCTCTTCATCCTGATACCAGAAAGCAGGACGTATCCCCCACGGATCACGTATTGCAAAAGATTCACCGCTTCCGGTCAGTCCGCAAATGACATATCCCCCGTCCCATTCACGGCTGGAGGTACGCAATACGTTAGCCAAATCAATATGCTCTTCTATATAGTTGGTGATTCCCATGCCTGTAAGCCCTTCGGCCTCGGCAAGGTTGAACACACGTTCCACTTCACGATCAAGCCGGTGCCCCACTTGTTCCAACATGATATAGGTATCAGCATACTTACGGGGATGTTGTCCAATGGCTGTGATACGGGCAAAAATTTCATCTACATTCGTCATGTTGAAGTTACCGCAGAGAGCCAAGTTCTTGGCACGCCAATTGTTTCTCCTCAAAAACGGGTGCACATAAGAGATACCGGATTTCCCGGTTGTCGAATAACGCAGATGCCCCATATACGTTTCACCCGCAAAAGGTAATGTACGTTTGGCAAACTCTGCGTCATGCAATTGTTCGGAAGTCAAATCCTTGAAATTATTCTGTACATTCTCAAAGATTTCCGTAATGGCACCGGAACCTAAGGCACGTTCGCGAAACATATATTCTTCACCCGGATTGGCCTCCAGTTTAACACAAGCCAGTCCCGCACCTTCCTGCCCACGATTATGCTGCTTTTCCATTAGCAGATAAAGCTTGTTCAGACCGTACATCCACGTTCCGTACTTCTTCTCGTAATACTCCAGCGGTTTAAGCAGGCGTATCATGGCAACGCCACATTCATGTTTCAATTGTTCCATTTATACAAATCCAAATTACCTGTTATAAGTTACAAGTTTTACTCCACTGTTACTGATTTAACCAAATTCCTGGGCTGGGCTACATCCATTCCCTTGCAAACCGCAATATGGTAAGCAGGCAACTGAAGAGGTACCGTAGTAATCAACAGATCGAGGCATTCGATTGTTTCGGGAAATTCGATACTACAATCGGCGATTTTGTTGATGACTGTATTTCCTTGGGCTCGAAGTTTTCCTTTGAGAACAACATAGTTTTCGATGATACTTCAGCCCTTTTATTAGGCTGGGAAAGGCTTTTCTTGTACCAATATAGCCTACCATTCCACGCACATTATAGCGTTTTTATTTTGGTTGCAAATATACACATTTCAAATAACATAAAGATAATAAATCCGATATTTATTTGACAGAAACGCACAAAAAAGTTGCAAACACATCAAAAAGTTAAATAATATATTATTTTTAGCTCAAAAAGAAACGAATTACAATCATCTTAAAATAATAGACAACAGACTAACAATTTAAAAGCAATTCCAACGATTTTGATTACAAATTAAAAGAATATAGAATAGGCTTCTCATTTCGTGTCATAGAAATGATAGAATTTAGTATCATCATGAAATTAAATTTTTAATTTTGCCAAACATTTTGATACATAAAACAGGTATTATCATACAATAAAGATAGTAAGAATGAAGAAACAAGAACTTTTTAACAACGAAGCAAAAGGATTCCCTTACCAACGACATCCCAAACAGCCGGGCCTGTACGATGCGGCATACGAACATGATGCCTGCGGTGTTGGTATGCTGGTAAACATTCACGGAGAAAAGTCACACGACATTGTTGAGTCGGCTTTAAAAGTATTAGAGAATATGCGCCACCGCGGTGCCGAAGGTGCAGACAACAAAACCGGGGACGGTGCAGGCATTATGTTACAAATTCCGCATGAGTTTATTTTATTGCAGGGTATTCCCGTTCCGGAAAAGGGACGTTATGGCACCGGTCTGCTTTTTTTACCGAAAAAAGAGAAAGACCAGGCAACTATTTTGAGTATCATTATTGAGGAAATCGAAAAAGAAGGACTTACGCTGATGCATCTGCGTAATGTACCTACTTGCCCGGAAATTCTGGGAGAAGCGGCTTTGGCTAACGAACCGGATATCAAACAGGTATTTATCACGGGATTTACTGAGACAGAAACTGCCGATCGTAAACTGTATCTGATCCGTAAAAGAATAGAAAATAAAGTCAGAATGTCAGCCATTCCGGCGAAAGAGGATTTTTACATCGTTTCGCTCTCTACAAAAAGTATTATATATAAAGGTATGCTTTCGTCATTGCAGCTACGGAACTATTATCCCGACCTGACGAACAATTACTTCACCAGCGGGTTGGCTTTGGTGCATTCCCGTTTCAGTACTAACACTTTCCCGACATGGGGATTGGCACAACCTTTCCGCCTTCTGGCACACAATGGTGAAATCAATACGATTCGCGGCAACCGCGGGTGGATGGAAGCTCGCGAAAGTGTACTCTCCTCTCCCACTCTCGGGGATATCAAAGAGATCCGTCCGATTATACAGCCGGGCATGAGTGATAGCGCCTCATTGGACAACGTGCTGGAGTTTTTGGTAATGTCGGGATTGAGCCTGCCCCACGCAATGGCAATGCTTGTGCCGGAGTCTTTCAATGAGAAGAACCCTATCAGTGAAGATTTGAAGTCCTTTTATGAATATCATTCCATACTAATGGAACCTTGGGACGGACCGGCTGCCTTGTTATTCAGCGACGGACGCTTTGCCGGTGGTATGCTCGACCGTAACGGTCTGCGCCCCGCCCGTTACCTGATTACCAAAAATGATATGATGGTGGTTGCCTCAGAAGTCGGTGTAATGGATTTCGAACCGGGAGATATCAAAGAGAAAGGACGGCTGCAACCGGGTAAAATTCTACTGGTTGATACGGAAAAAGGCGAAATATTTTATGACGGTGAGCTGAAGAAACAACTGGCGGAAGCAAAACCGTACCGTATCTGGTTGTCTACAAACCGTATCGAACTGGATGAATTGAAAAGCGGACGCAAAATGCCTCATCATGTAGAGAATTACGACCGGATGCTCCGTACTTTCGGTTACTCAAAGGAGGATATCGAGAAACTGATTATACCCATGGCAAGTACCGGAGCCGAACCGATTCATTCAATGGGTAACGACACTCCGCTGGCTGTACTCTCGGACAAGCCGCAGTTGCTTTACAATTATTTCCGCCAGCAATTTGCCCAAGTGACAAATCCGCCAATTGACCCGCTACGCGAGGAATTGGTGATGTCATTGACGGAATATATCGGAGCAGTCGGTATGAATATTCTGACACCTAGTGAAAGCCATTGTAAAATGGTACGTCTGAATCACCCGATCCTAAGCAATACACAGCTGGATATCCTTTGCAATATCCGCTATAAAGGTTTTAAGACTGTCAAACTGTCGATGTTGTTTGAAGTAGCCAAAGGGAAAGCCGGATTACAGGAAGCACTGACCGAACTTTGCAAACAGGCGGAGGCCTCCGTAACAGAAGGAGTAAACTATATCGTCCTGACAGACCGGAATGTAGATGCCACTCATGCAGTGATTCCTTCACTTCTGGCAGTGAGTGCCGTTCATCATCATTTAATTTCTGTAGGGAAACGCGTACAGACAGCGCTGGTTGTGGAAAGCGGTGAAATACGTGAAGTGATGCACGCTGCATTATTGCTGGGATTCGGAGCAAGCGCCCTAAATCCATACATGGCTTTTGCTATTCTTGATAAGTTGGTAAAAAACAAAGATATCCAACTGGATTATGCCACGGCAGAGAAAAACTACATCAAGTCAATCTGCAAGGGACTTTTCAAGATTATGAGTAAAATGGGTATCTCTACGATCCGTTCTTATCGGGGAGCAAAAATCTTTGAAGCTATCGGTTTGAGTGAAGAACTGAGCAAAGCATATTTCGGAGGACTAGGTTCACCGATTGGAGGTATCCGATTGGAGGAGGTAGCTAGAGACGCCATTGCTTTCCATAATGAAGGATTTGCAGCAGAGGCAGGCGGATTATTACCGAATAAAGGTTTGTATTCTTTCCGTAAAGACGGAGAAAAACATGCCTGGAATCCTGAAACAATCAGTACATTACAGTTGGCCACCCGTTTGGGTAGTTACAAGAAATTTAAGGAATACACTCACTTGGTAGATGAAAAGGAAAAACCTATTTTCCTGCGCGATTTCTTAAATTTCCGTCGTAATCCGATTTCTATCGAACAGGTAGAACCGGTGGAAAGCATCTTACGCCGCTTCGTTACGGGTGCCATGTCTTTCGGCTCTATCAGCAAGGAAGCACATGAAGCAATAGCTATTGCCATGAATAGGATCCACGGACGCAGCAATACGGGTGAAGGGGGTGAAGATGCTGCCCGTTTCCAGCCGTTACCTGATGGAAATTCCATGCGAAGTGCTATTAAACAAGTAGCTTCCGGCCGGTTTGGCGTGACGACAGAATATTTGGTAAATGCAGATGAAATACAGATTAAAATTGCCCAAGGAGCCAAACCGGGCGAGGGCGGACAACTTCCCGGATTCAAAGTGAACGATGTGATTGCCAAAACACGTCACTCTATTCCGGGAATTTCGCTGATTTCTCCTCCTCCCCACCACGACATTTATTCTATCGAAGATTTGGCTCAACTGATTTTTGATTTGAAGAACATAAATCCACAAGCAAAAATCAGCGTGAAACTGGTAGCGGAAAGTGGCGTTGGAACAATTGCTGCCGGTGTGGCAAAAGCGAAAGCGGACTTGATTGTGATCTCCGGAGCGGAAGGCGGTACAGGGGCTTCGCCCGCTTCTTCTATCCGTTATGCAGGTATCTCTCCCGAACTGGGATTAAGCGAAACACAGCAGACATTAGTCTTGAACGGACTTCGCGGACAAGTAGTACTGCAAGCCGACGGCCAGTTAAAAACCGGACGAGATATTATCCTAATGGCATTAATGGGAGCCGAAGAATACGGTTTTGCCACTTCCGCCCTCATCGTACTAGGTTGCGTGATGATGCGGAAATGTCATCAAAATACTTGTCCGGTTGGAGTTGCCACCCAGAATGAGGAACTGCGCAAACGCTTCCATGGCCGTAGCGAATACCTAGTAAATTTCTTCACTTTCCTGGCACAGGAAGTCCGGGAATATCTGGCTGAAATGGGATTCACAAAAATGGACGACATCATCGGACGGACTGATTTGATTGAACGTAAATCGGGGACGGACGACCCGAATCCGAAGCACGCATTAATTGATTTCACAAGATTACTGACACGCATTGACAATAGTGCAGCTATCCGCCACGTCATTGACCAGGACCATGCTATTTCTACTGTAAAGGATGTGACGATTATTGATGCAGCTCAGGCGGCTATTGAACATGAGAAAGAGATTTCTCTGGAATATACGATAGCTAATACCGACCGTGCTATCGGCGCTATGCTTTCCGGCGTCATCGCCAAGAAGTATGGAGAAAGAGGATTACCGGAACATACGTTGAACGTGAAATTCAAAGGCTCGGCAGGTCAGTCATTCGGTGCATTCTTAGTACCGGGAGTTAATTTCAAACTGGAAGGCGAGGCTAACGATTATCTGGGAAAAGGGTTAAGCGGTGGTCGTATTGCCGTACTCCCTCCTATCCGTAGCAACTTCGAAGCTGAAAAGAATACGATTGCAGGCAATACGTTACTTTATGGAGCTACAAGTGGTGAAGTGTATATCAACGGACGTGTAGGTGAACGTTTTGCTGTACGTAATTCCGGTGCAGTAGCCGTAGTAGAAGGTGTAGGCGATCATTGTTGCGAATATATGACTGGAGGACGTGTGGTGGTTCTCGGACAGACAGGACGCAACTTCGCTGCCGGTATGAGTGGTGGGGTAGCGTATGTATGGAATAAGGAAGGAAACTTTGACTATTTCTGCAATATGGAAATGGTAGAACTTTCACTGATTGAAGAAGCCAGTTACCGAAAAGAATTACACGAACTGATTCGTCAACATTACTTATATACAGGTTCGAAACTGGCACGTACCATGCTTGATGACTGGAATCATTATGTCGATCAATTTATCCAGGTAGTGCCTATCGAGTACAAAAAAGTGCTACAGGAAGAGCAAATGAGAAAGTTACAACAAAAGATTGCAGATATGCAAAGAGACTATTAACCGACAACCGGCAGATGCCGGAGCCAGGTTTCCATGCGGGACTAAAATTAAACTTAAAACTTAAAGAAAATGGGAGATCCTAGAGCTTTTTTAAATATACCTCGACAGGAAGCGGGATACCGCCCTGTGAACGAACGAATCACTGATTACAGCCAGGTAGAACAAACATTGAATACAAACAGCCGCAAGTTACAGGCTTCTCGCTGTATGGACTGCGGCGTACCCTTCTGCCACTGGGCATGCCCGATAGGGAATAAACAACCGGAATGGCAGGACGCTTTATTCAAAGGGAAATGGAGAGAGGCATACGAAATCCTATCGTCCACCTGTGACTTTCCTGAATTTACGGGGCGTATTTGTCCAGCCCTTTGTGAGAAGTCTTGTGTACTAAAACTTTCATGTGACCAACCTGTGACGATTCGCGAAAACGAAGCGGCTATCGTTGAAGCAGCTTTTCGTGAAGGATATATACAAATACAGACCCCGGAAAGAAACGGAAAGAAAGTAGCGGTTATTGGTGCCGGTCCTGCCGGACTGGTCGTGGCCAATCAACTCAATCTAAAAGGATATTCAGTAACCTTATTTGATAAGAACGAAGCTCCCGGCGGATTGCTACGTTTCGGTATTCCCAATTTTAAACTGGATAAGAATGTGATTGACCGGCGCATGAATATCTTAACTGCGGAAGGAATCAAGTTTGAAATGGGAGTAGAAATTGACGTCAATCATTTACCGGAGGGATTCGACGCTTACTGCATCTGTACGGGAACACCGGCAGCACGCGATTTAAGTATTCCGGGACGGGATTTGAAAGGTATTTACTTTGCACTTGAAATGCTGGCCCAACAGAATAGGATTCTGGAAGGACAAACTTTCTCCAAAGATAAATTAGTGAATGCCAAGGGCAAAAAGGTACTTGTCATTGGTGGTGGAGATACGGGGTCGGATTGCATCGGAACTAGTGTGCGCCAAGGAGCAACCAGCGTAACGCAGATTGAGATCATGCCCCAGCCACCCGTGGGACATAACCCGTCTACCCCCTGGCCGCAGTGGCCGGTAGTCCTCAAGACTACTTCCAGCCATGAAGAAGGTTGCATACGCCGCTGGTGCCTCACTTCCAATCAATTCCTAGGAAAAAATGGGAACGTAACAGGTGTGGAAGTGGAAGAAGTAGAATGGATTCCGGCAACAGACGGAGGACGTCCGACACTGAAACCTACCGGAAAAAAAGAGGTGATCGAGGCAGATATGGTATTGCTGGCCATGGGATTCTTAAAACCGGAACAACCGAATTTTGCCGATAATGTATTTCTTGCCGGAGATGCTGCTACCGGAGCCAGTCTGGTGGTACGCGCCATGGCAGGAGGACGAAAGACGGCTGCGGAAATAGATACTTATTTAACAACTAAAAATTAAAGTTATGTGTGGAATAGCAGGTATACTCAATATAAAAGCTCAAACCAAGGAGCTAAGAGATAAAGCATTGAAAATGGCTCAGAAAATCCGTCACCGCGGACCGGACTGGAGTGGTATCTATGTAGGTGGAAGTGCGATTTTGGCACACGAACGCCTTTCAATTGTCGACCCGCAAAGTGGAGGGCAGCCTTTGTACTCTCCCGACCGGAAACAAGTACTTGCCGTAAACGGTGAAATCTATAACCACCGGGAAATCCGTACCCGATATGCCGGAAAATATGATTTTCAGACGGGAAGTGATTGTGAAGTTATTCTTGCCCTTTACAAAGACAAAGGCATTCACTTTTTGGAAGATATCAGCGGAATCTTTGCATTCGTTCTCTACGATGAAGAAAAAGATGAATTTCTGATTGCCCGTGACCCAATTGGCGTCATACCTTTATATATAGGCAGGGACAAAGACGGGAAAATATATTTCGGCAGCGAGCTGAAAGCTCTTGAAGGATTTTGCGATGAGTATGAATTATTCCTTCCGGGACATTACTATTACAGCAAGGAAGGGCAAATGAAACGTTGGTACGCACGCGACTGGACGGAATATGAAACTGTAAAAGACAACGATGCGAAAGCCGGCGATGTGAAAGAAGCATTAGAAGATGCCGTTCATCGCCAATTAATGAGTGATGTGCCTTACGGAGTACTTCTTTCCGGTGGCTTGGATAGTTCTGTTATCTCCGCCATTGCCAAGAAATATGCGGCCAAACGTATAGAAACAGACGGAGCAAGCGATGCATGGTGGCCTCAACTTCACTCCTTTGCTATCGGTCTGAAAGGTGCACCCGACTTGATAAAAGCACGTGAGGTTGCCGAATATATCGGTACCGTACACCACGAAATAAACTACACCGTGCAGGAAGGACTAGATGCGATCCGTGATGTTATCTATTTTATCGAAACGTATGATGTAACTACCGTACGGGCTTCCACTCCTATGTATCTATTGGCACGTGTCATTAAATCTATGGGAATCAAAATGGTGCTGAGCGGAGAAGGTGCCGACGAAGTTTTCGGAGGATACCTTTATTTCCATAAGGCTCCCACCCCACAAGCATTTCATGAAGAAACAGTACGTAAACTTTCTAAATTACACATGTATGACTGTCTTCGTGCTAATAAAAGTTTGTCAGCTTGGGGCGTAGAGGGACGTGTACCATTCTTAGACAAAGAGTTTCTTGATGTCGCAATGACGTTGAATCCGAAAGCCAAAATGTGTCCCGGAAAAAACATTGAAAAGAGAATCGTACGCGAAGCCTTTGCCGATATGCTACCGGAAAGCGTGGCATGGAGACAGAAAGAGCAGTTCAGTGACGGTGTAGGGTATTCCTGGATTGATACGTTAAAAGAAATAACCACTGCTGCCGTAAGTGATGAACAAATGGAAAACGCGGCCGGGCGCTTCCCTATCAATACCCCGCAAAATAAAGAAGAATATTATTACCGCAGTATCTTTGAAGAACATTTCCCCAGCGAAAGTGCAGCACGCAGTGTACCCAGTGTTCCCAGCGTAGCCTGCTCTACAGCAGAAGCGCTGGCATGGGATATCGCCTTCAAGAACCTGAATGAACCGAGCGGACGCGCAGTAAAAGGAATACATGAAGAAGCCTATACTTAACTGACGACAGAAAGAATCACAGAATCGGTTATTTCTGTTACTTTCTTGTAGTATTTCTATTCTAAATCCCAAGGATTAACGCAGATTAGCATATAATTGACTAATTTGCGTTTTCTTTTTTATAATTTTGAAGCCAAACCCAATTAAACCTATATAAACCCTTTAAAAGATAAAACGAATGAATTTAAAAAAAATGATGATAGGTTCCGCCCTTTTAATGGCTGCATGTTGTATGCAGGCGCAGACAAAAGCAATTGCTCACCGCGGTTTCTGGAAAACCCCGGGATCATCACAAAACAGTATTACATCACTTCTAAAAGCAGACTCTATCGGTTGTTATGGTTCAGAATTTGATGTTTGGCTTACTAAAGACAGCAAGTTAGTAGTCAATCATGATCCTGTGTACAAAATGAGACCTATGGAGTATTCTAAAGGAGACGCGCTCACTGGGTTGAAATTATCAAATGGAGAAAACCTCCCAAGTCTGGAGCAGTACTTAAAAGTCGGAAAAGAACATAATACTAAACTGATACTTGAACTGAAAGCACTTAACAGCAAAAAGCGCGAAACCAAAGCCGTTCAGGAAATTCTGGCTACGGTGAAAAAAATGGGATTAGAGAGCCGCATGGAATATATCACTTTCTCATTGCATGCCATGAAAGAGTTTATCCGCCTGGCACCTGCCGGCACTCCGGTATTCTATCTGAACGGTGAATTATCTCCGAAAGAATTAAAAGGACTCGGGGCTACGGGTCTTGACTATCACATGGGAGTGATTAAAAAACATCCCGAATGGATTAAAGAAGCTCATGACCTTGGTCTGAAAGTCAATGTGTGGACAGTGGACGAAACCGAAGAAATGAAGTGGTTAATTGAACAGAAAGTAGATTTCATTACGACCAATGAGCCGGTTGTTTTGTTGGAAGAACTAAAAAAGAATAAATAAAACATACACATTCAATACTCTATCCTTCAACATTAATGAAACAAGGTTGTGTCAAAACGCTGACACAGCCTTTTTTTATGCGCAAAGCCCAGACTTTCTCAAGCCCGGGCTTTGTTATTACCCAAAGTTTTCGTATCTTTAGGTATAAAGTTTTTCGTTATGGCAAAGTTACATTTTCGTCCTTACATTCCCAATCAAACCGTTCTTTTTCCACAAAGAATTGATGAAAACATAGCTGCGACCGACCCAGTCCGCATCGTGAATGCTGTTATTGACAATCTCAATCTTGAGAGTTTCAAGAAGCTTTATAAGGAAACGGGCCGTTGTCCTTATCATCCTAAAATGATGCTTAAGGTGATAATCTACGCCTACATGAATAATATCTATTCTTGCCGTAAAATAGAGAAGCACCTCCGTCGTGACATTCATTATATTTGGCTTGCCGGTAATGAGCATCCGGATTTTATCACGATCAACCGTTTTCGTAACCGTGTAAAGGAGGAAATAAATAATGTATTTACCCAGTTGGTTCTTGTCCTTGCCGATAAAGGTTTCATCAGCCTTGATGTAGAGTATATCGACGGCACCAAGATTGAATCCAAAGCCAACAAATATACTTTTGTCTGGCGCAAGACAGTCGAACGGAACCGTACGATACTAATGGATAAAATCCGTATTCTCTTGGAGCAGGTGGATCAAGCCATTGCACAGGAGAACTCTATAAAAGACACATCCGTGGAGTTTACTCCCTGCAGGCTCTCTGACATAGTGGATGAACTTAAAGAAGCCCTGGAACGCCAGCCTGCAACAAAGGATAAGGAAGAAAAGAAAGCCCTGCGCAAAAAGAAGAAGCAGGTCATGGAACTTGAAGGGTATCGTGACAAGCTGATAGAATACGACAATCACCTTGATACCCTTGGAGAACGTAACTCCTATTCCAAGACCGATCCTGGTGCCACATTCATGCGCATGAAAGAAGATGCCATGAAGAACGGGCAGACCAAACCCGGATATAATCTGCAAATAGGTACTGAAAACCAATTCATCACAGACTTCCGTCTGTTTCCCAACCCTACCGATACACTGACCCTCATACCTTTTTTCCACTCTTTCCAGTACCGCTATAACCGTTTACCGAATATCTGTGTGGCAGACTCCGGTTACGGTTCGGAAGAAAATTACCGGTTCATGCAGGAGAATGGGATAGAAGCCTTCATCAAGTACAATTACTTCCATAAAGAACAGCGTCCTCGTTATACTCCCAACCCGTTCCATGCCGAAAGTCTCCATTACAATGCCCAAGAGGATTATTACGTTTGTCCTATGGGACAGCACATGAACCGTATAGGAACCAAACGTGACAAGACAGCGAGCGGATACATCATCGAAAGTGCCCGGTATAAAGCAAAAAGATGCGAAGGTTGCCCTTTGCGTGGCAGTTGTTTTAAAGCTCGGGGGAACCGTATTATAGAAGTCAACCACCGATTAAATCAATACAAACGGCAGGCACGGGAAAGGTTGCTCTCAGAAGAAGGTATCAAGCATAGAGGCAGGAGGTGTATAGAACCAGAGGCTGTGTTTGGACAAATGAAATACAACATGGCATACAGAAGATTCCGGCATGTGGGAGAAGACAAGGTTACAATGGACTTTGCTTTCTTTGCTATAGCCTTTAATATCAAAAAAATGTGTGCTAAACTGATAAAAGAAGGAAAGGGGCTCATTGCAGTTGCCAAATATATGTTTATGGGACTATTTATAACCCGATATAATTGGAATATAGCAACTTGTTGCCAAATGCATGAGGAAAAAGCAGCATAGCCA
This sequence comes from Bacteroides caccae, assembly GCF_002222615.2. NCBI lineage: Bacteria > Pseudomonadati > Bacteroidota > Bacteroidia > Bacteroidales > Bacteroidaceae > Bacteroides > Bacteroides caccae. Next base: position 3,486,588 of record NZ_CP022412.2, read on the forward strand.
AAAGAAAATATAGCAGAACTGTAAAATATAAAAGAGGTTGTGCCAACGTTTTGACACAACCTCGTTTCTCGGTGTCAAACGTATGGTTTCTTTTAAAGAAAAATGCAAACATATAAGAACTTAATTATCAATACACTACATTTTTCGTTATTTTTAATTGAGGAAGAAATTGATATTTCTATGCATACTTATAAAAGATTACAGTCCGATCACTTGAAATCATCTAATACATCTTTCAGTTCTTCCACTGTCAACTCCCCAACTTGTCTCCAGAGTTCATTTCTCTTATGTAATAAAAGAAAAGCCGGAATAGTATCTATGTTATGCGCATCGGCTATTGCCTTATCTTCTCCAACATTTACTCGTACTAATTCGATTGTCCTCTTCTCATAAGTACGGAGTACCGGCCCTATCCATTCGTAATGAGGCGACCAGTCCGCATAAAATACAACCAATACCAAATGATTGGTTCGTACTGCTGTTTCTAATTGTTTCTCTATATTCATATCTCTACATTTTTATATTAATATAGTGCTAGAACAATGAATACGGGAAAAGGTTCTTCAGAGTATCCGGCAAGCAATATGATAGTGAAATAAAGCTATCCGCTTTCATTTCGTCAAAACAAGAAGGAGTTTTTTCCTATTCTTATGACTAAATTTAAAGATTATCAAGGCTAATTATTCTTTATATATTATGAAAGTATATGCAAAACAATTCACCTAAATAACAGTTTATCAATATACACATATATATAATTTCAGATTATAACCAAACATAGCTATATACGAAACAATTGAAAGTTTACATAAAATAAATAGAGATTAGATATATATTTCAATAAAACATAAAGCAAAAAGTCATACCTTTGCGTTGTAATAAAACAAAAGGATACAACAACCAGCAAATACAAGTCAAAATGACAAAAAAGATTAAGTTCACTAAAATGCATGGAGCAGGAAATGACTACATATATGTAGACACTACCAACTATCCGATAGCAGCTCCTGAAAAGAAAGCAATCGAATGGAGCAAGTTCCATACAGGAATTGGGAGTGACGGACTTATATTGATCGGAAACTCTGATAAGGCTGATTTCAGTATGCGTATTTTCAATGCAGACGGTTCGGAAGCGATGATGTGTGGTAATGGAAGCCGTTGTGTAGGCAAATATGTATATGAATATGGCTTGACTGATAAAACAGAAATCACTCTGGACACACTGTCGGGAATTAAAATTCTGAAACTTCATGTAGAAGGAAAAACAGTTACAGCAGTCACAGTAGATATGGGCAGTCCATTAGAAACAGGAGAAGTTCATTTTGAGGACAAATATCCTTTCCGATCAACCAGAGTATCAATGGGAAATCCTCATCTGGTTACTTTCGTGGATGATATTACCCAGATTAATTTGCCGGAAATCGGCCCTGAATTGGAGAATCATCATCTTTTCCCCGACAGAACCAATGTAGAGTTTGCACAAATTGTCTGCAAAGATACTATACGGATGAGAGTATGGGAAAGAGGTTCGGGAATTACTCAAGCCTGTGGGACAGGTGCTTGTGCTACCGCAGTAGCAGCCTTCATCAACGAGCTTACAGGAAGAAAAAGCGATATAATAATGGACGGTGGTACAGTCACCATTGAATGGGATGAAGCCTCGGGCCATATATTAATGACGGGACCGGCAACTAAAGTTTTTGACGGAGAAATTGAAGAAATCGAGGGTTGAGGGGTTGAAAATGAAGAATTAATAATAATAATTGATAGAAACTTAAAACAATAACCACATGGCATTAGTAAACGAACACTTTTTAAAATTACCGGGAAGCTATTTATTCTCGGATATAGCAAAAAAGATAAATACTTTTAGGATAACGCATCCCAAGCAGGACATCATCCGGCTAGGTATCGGCGATGTTACTCAGCCACTTCCCAAGGCTTGTATCGAAGCAATGCACAAAGCAGTAGAAGAACTAGCCGATAAGGATACATTCCGCGGATATGGTCCTGAACAGGGATATGATTTTCTAATTGAAGCAATTATAAAAAATGACTTTGCTCCGCGCGGTATTCATTTCTCCGCTTCAGAGATATTCATCAGCGACGGAGCAAAAAGCGATACTGGAAATATCGGAGATATTCTCCGTCATGACAACAGTGTCGGCGTCACAGACCCTATTTATCCGGTTTATATAGACAGTAACGTCATGTGCGGACGTGCCGGAGTATTAGAGGAAGAAACAGGTAAGTGGAGTAATGTAACTTATATGCCTTGCACAAGTGAAAATAACTTCATACCCGAAATTCCGGACAAACGGATAGATATTGTCTATCTCTGCTATCCGAATAACCCGACTGGCACTACACTGACAAAACCGGAATTGAAGAAATGGGTAGATTACGCTTTGGCAAATGACACGTTGCTCCTATTCGACGCTGCTTATGAGGCATATATTCAGGATGCGGATGTCCCCCACTCTATTTATGAAATCAAGGGAGCCAAGAAGTGCGCCATTGAGTTCCGTAGTTTTTCGAAGACGGCAGGATTCACCGGAGTGCGTTGCGGATACACTGTAGTCCCCAAAGAACTTACCGCCGCAACACTCGAAGGAGACAGAATCCCACTCAACAGACTGTGGAACCGCCGCCAATGTACTAAGTTCAACGGCACTTCCTATATCACTCAACGGGCGGCAGAAGCAGTTTACAGCGCAGAAGGAAAGGAACAGATTAAAGAAACAATTAACTATTATATGACCAATGCAGGAATCATGAAGGAAGGACTGGAAGCTAGCGGATTGAAAGTTTACGGAGGAGTCAACGCTCCCTATTTATGGGTGAAAACCCCGAATGGCCTTTCTTCATGGCGGTTCTTTGAGCAGATGTTGTATGAGGCCAACGTAGTCGGAACTCCCGGTGTAGGTTTTGGCCCCAGCGGCGAAGGCTATATCCGTCTGACGGCATTCGGTGAACGTAACGACTGCATTGAAGCCATGAGAAGAATAAAGAACTGGCTTTGAGCAGACATAGAATGGTTCTCTTATTATGATGTAAGAGGTGGCAGCAGGTATGGGATTCATCATCTTCAAAGTGCTCGACAAAGTCCACGGACTCCGCGTTCCGGCACGAGTTGAAGAAGAAAGGCTGGATATCTACGAACACGGAGAATCAGCATACAACTAACCATATAAGAGAACGTAATTATTTACTCTAACATATTTAACAATAAATCAAATTAGGTATTATGTCAAAACTAAGATTCAGAGTAGTAGAGACTGCTTTCAAGAAGAAAGCGGTTGAGGTAGCAACTCCTGTTGAACGTCCGTCGGAATATTTCGCCAAGTATGTGTTCAACAAGGAAAAGATGTTTAAATACCTTCCCAGCAAAGTGTATAATGCACTGATTGATGCTATTGATAATGGTGCTCCGCTAGACCGTAGCATTGCTGACGAAGTAGCTGCCGGCATGAAAAAATGGGCTATCGAAATGGGTGTCACTCATTATACCCACTGGTTTGCACCCCTGACCGAAGGTACGGCAGAAAAACATGATGCTTTTGTTGAACATGACGGTAAAGGTGGCATGATGGAAGAATTTACGGGCAAATTACTTGTTCAGCAAGAGCCGGATGCTTCCTCTTTCCCGAATGGAGGTATCCGTAATACTTTTGAAGCCCGTGGATATAGTGCCTGGGACCCTTCATCTCCTGCATTCATTGTAGATGATACTCTTTGTATCCCGACTGTGTTTATTGCATACACCGGCGAGGCCCTTGACTATAAAGCTCCATTATTGAAAGCATTACGTGCAGTAGACAAAGCAGCCGTAGACGTCTGCCATTATTTCAATCCGGAAGTGAAAAAAGTGGTTGCCTACCTTGGCTGGGAACAAGAATATTTTTTAGTTGATGAAGGTTTATATGCTGCCCGCCCTGACTTATTAATGACAGGACGTACCTTAATGGGACATGACAGTGCTAAAAACCAGCAGTTGGAAGACCACTACTTCGGTGCTATCCCCACCCGTGTAGCTGCTTTTATGAAAGAGCTCGAAATTGAAGCTCTGAAATTGGGTATTCCCGTAAAGACCCGTCACAACGAGGTTGCTCCTAATCAGTTCGAGTTAGCTCCGATATTCGAAGAATGTAACCTGGCAAATGACCATAACTTATTGATTATGTCATTGATGCGCAAGGTAAGCCGTCGACACGGTTTCCGTGTATTACTTCATGAAAAGCCATTTAAAGGTGTCAACGGTTCCGGTAAGCACAACAACTGGTCATTGGGTACTGATACGGGAATCTTATTAATGGGACCGGGGAAGACACCGGAAGACAATCTGCGTTTCGTGACATTTGTAGTAAATACGTTAATGGCAGTTTATCATCATAACGGGTTACTGAAGGCTTCTATCTCCAGTGCAACCAACGCCCACCGCTTAGGCGCCAACGAAGCACCTCCCGCAATCATATCTTCTTTCCTCGGAAAGCAGTTATCGCAAGTATTAGACCATATTGAAAACAGCACAAAAGACAATTTAATCAGCCTTAGCGGCAAACAGGGAATGAAACTGGATATTCCGCAAATACCGGAATTGTTGATTGACAATACAGACCGTAACCGCACCTCTCCTTTTGCCTTCACCGGAAACCGTTTCGAATTCCGTGCCGTAGGTTCCGAAGCAAACTGCGCCTCTGCAATGATTGCGCTGAACTCCGCAGTAGCAGACCAGTTAGCGAAGTTCAAGAAAGACGTGGACGCTCTAATTGAAAAAGGAGAACCGAAAGTTTCCGCTATCCTTGAAATCATTCGCGGATATATCAAAGAATGTAAAGCCATTCACTTCGACGGCAACGGCTACAGTGACGAATGGAAAGAAGAGGCTGCACGCCGTGGTCTGGATTGTGAAACGAGTGTTCCCGTTATCTTCGACAACTACCTGAAACCGGAAACGATTGCCATGTTCGAAGCTACCGGTGTAATGACAAAGAAAGAGTTGGAAGCACGCAATGAAGTGAAATGGGAAACCTACACGAAGAAGATCCAGATTGAAGCCCGTGTATTGGGTGACTTGGCTATGAACCACATTATACCGGTTGCAACCCAGTATCAGACGGATTTGATTAATAACGTCTATAAAATGCAATCCCTGTTTCCGGCAGAAAAAGCGGCGAAACTATCAGCAAAGAATCTGGAACTTATCGAAGAAATTGCTGACCGTACAGCCTTCATCAAAGAGCATGTAGACGCAATGGTAGAAGCGCGTAAAGTGGCGAACAAGATTGAAAGCGAACGTGAAAAAGCCATTGCTTATCACGACACGATTGTTCCGGCACTGGAAGAAATTCGTTATCACATCGACAAGTTGGAACTTATCGTTGACAACCAGATGTGGACACTTCCGAAATACAGAGAACTATTATTTGTAAGATAGAAAAAGAGAATGTCCGATGAAGAAGTTTTCATCGGACATAAAGTAGAAATGATCTATTTCTTTTGTTGGTTGTTTTAAGTTTGCAGTGGAGGGGTACCGTGAGGTAGCCCTCTTCTTTTTCTTATTTTATTCAATAATCTTCGCATCCTCAATATCCTCATCGTGATGTGATATCGGGTTCTTCGGACGGCAACGTACAAACTTAAACCAGTTTATCAATTCAGAAAGCGAATATACCAAGCTACTGATACCAATAATTATAAACGCTGTATTACGTGCTCCTGTCGGATTGAATAAAGCAACGATGCCCGCAATTAAAATCAAAGCGGGAACCAGATAAAATGCTCCCGGAACAGGTGTCCAACGACGAGCCATTGACAAGGAAGCTATCTGCTGCACCCCTCCCATTATCAGGATAAAACCTAACAAGAACATCAGGACATCTGCAAAAAATTCGGGCATTACAATCAGCCAAAGTCCGAAAAGCAGACTGCCGACTCCTTCTATCGGAAAACGGGGCGAAACTCCGTCTTCGGATTTCTTACGTCCGAAATAGCCGAAAAGGCTGATAACACCGGGAATCAAAAAGGCAACTCCAACCGTAATAACGATATAACTGGCAGCTGTATTAGGCCATAGCACCAACACCAGACCAATCACTAATGCAAAGAGAATACGAATAAGGGAATAATTCATTGTTTTCATAAATTCTATATTTTTTAACCAAGTCTGTTTCAATACTTTTGCGAATATAAGTGTTTCTACTGATATATAAAAATAACAAATAAACATTGTAATAAGTTCGTAACAAAATCGTTATAGCTATTACATCTCACTTAGATACTTTTGCAGAAAATTAAAAATAGATTCTTCATCATGAAACCAAGCGAAACAAGAAAGAAGTGCCCTTATGTTGAGCGTGACATCAGTTGGATGTATTTCAACCAACGTATCTTACTCGAAGCTGCCCGCCCGGAAGTTCCTTTACTGGAACGGCTGACTTTTCTTGGCATCTATTCGAACAATCTTGACGAGTTCTTCCGCGTCCGTGTCGCTACCTTAAACCGGATTATAGAGTATGACGACAAGAATATACAGAAAGAACAGGAAATCGCTGCGCACACACTGAAACAGATAGGTAAACTGCACAACCGTTACTATGAACAGTTTGAAGAAACGTTCGCTTCTATCATGGAAGAACTGAAAAAAGAGAATATCTACGTTATCAAAGAAACGGAAATGAACGATGAGCAGAAAGCGTTCATCACTTCTTTCTATCGTAATAAGCTGAACGGTTCCACCAACCCTCTTTTCCTTAACGGTCCCCGACAGCTGGACGACCAGACAGATGAAGATATTTACCTGGCTATCCGCTTGCTCCGCAAAGATGAAGCAGGAAAAATAAAAGAGAAGGATTACGCGGTTATCCAACTGCCCGTTGGGGAATTCGGACGCTTCATCCAACTACCCGAATCGGAAGGAAAGACCTATCTAATGTTTCTTGATGATGTTATCCGTTACTGCCTGCCAATGATTTTTGTCGGAATGAAATATACGGATTATGAAGCATATACCTTCAAATTTACCAAAGACGCTGAAATGGAAATAGACAGTGATTTGCGGACCGGCGTACTTCAGAAAATCTCCAAAGGAGTGAAAAGCCGCAAGAAAGGCGAACCTCTCCGTTTTGTATATGACGAGCAAATCCCCAGGGACTTGCTAAAAAGACTGACCGACCGGCTGAATATAGACAAGAACGACACCCGCGTAGCCGGCGGACGTTATCATAATTTCAAAGACCTGATGAAATTTCCTGTCTGCGGACACAGTCATCTGAAATATCCAGTTTGGGAACCGATTTTCAAACCCGAACTAAATGGTACAGAAAGCCTGCTGACCCTGATTCGCCAGAAAGACCGTTCACTACATTATCCTTATCATAGTTTTGATACGTTCATCCGCGTACTGCGCGAAGCTGCTATCAGCAAAGAAGTGAAAAGCATCAAGATGACGCTTTACCGACTAGCTAAAGACTCCAAAGTGGTTAAAGCATTGATTTGCGCAGCAAAGAACGGTAAGAAAGTGACGGTAGTCATCGAACTACTGGCACGTTTTGACGAAGCCTCAAATATCAACTGGAGTAAAAGGATGCAGGATGCAGGAATCCGTGTAATCTTCGGGGTGGAAGGGCTGAAGATTCACTCCAAACTGGTGCACATCGGGACAAGACATGGAGATATTGTCTGTATCAGTACAGGCAACTTCCACGAAGGAAATGCACGTATGTATACCGACTATACCATTATGACAGCTCACCGTCCCATTGTCCGGGAAGTAAATGCAGTATTTGACTTTATCGAGAAGCCATACACTCCCGTCAATTTCAAAGAGTTGCTCGTTTCTCCCAATGATATGCGTAAACGGTTGATTGCCCTTATCAATAAGGAGATAAAGAACAAGGAACAAGGAAAAGACGCCTATATCCTTGCCAAAGTAAATCACATAACAGACCGCGCACTTATCGAAAAGCTATACGAAGCCTCAGCAGCAGGAGTCAAGATAGAACTAGTTGTACGCGGCAACTGTTCTTTAGTACCGGGCGTTCCGGGTGTCAGTGAAAATATACATATCAATGGAATTATCGACCGTTATCTTGAACACTCACGTATTTTCATTTTCGCTAATGCCGGAGAAGAAAGGTATTATATCGGTTCAGCAGATTGGATGCCACGCAATCTGGACAACCGCATCGAAGTACTGGCTCCTGTTTATGACAAAGAGATACAGGCGGATTTAAAACGGATTGTTTGTTACGGGTTTCAAGATACAGCCAAAGGACGCATAGTAGACGGAATGGGAACCAACCGGATATGGAATTTTCCGTTTACTCCCCCGCTTAGTGAAGAAATGGCATCGCTTTTCCGTTCACAAGAAAAATTATATAACGAATACAAGAACACATGATGATAAATATGAAGAAAGTTAATTATGCAGCAATCGACATCGGTTCCAATGCCGTACGACTACTGATAAAATGCGTAAACGAAGAAAATGCGCCCGAACTTATGAGTAAGGTGCAACTCATCCGTATCCCGTTACGGCTAGGAGAAGACGCTTTCACAGCAGGTATTATTTCAGCAGAAAAAGAAAAGAAACTGATCCGGCTGATGAAAGCTTACAAGCAGTTAATGAAAATATATGATGTAGTGGATTATCGCGCCTGTGCCACGTCCGCTATGCGTGATGTCCGGAACGGTAAAGCTATCGTCCGGCAAATAGCCAAGAAAACGGGTATTCGTGTAGATATTATCGACGGACAGGAAGAAGCGCATATCGTATATGACAATCATATCGAGCAACTGTTTGCTTCCGGACAGAATTATCTATATGTAGATGTTGGCGGCGGTAGTACGGAAATCAATCTTATCAGTAACGGAGAACTGAAAAACTCCCGTTCATATAATATAGGTACAGTCCGTATGCTTAGCGGCATGGTGAAAGAGGAGGAAAAAGAAGCGTTGCGTACTGACCTGATTGGTATTGCCACAGAATATGCGCCTGTCAGCATTATCGGTTCGGGGGGAAATATCAACAAACTCTTCCGTCTCGCGGATAAAAAGGATAAAAAGGCTTCTCTCCTACCAGTTGAGTCACTACGTGAGATTTATTTAGCATTACAGGTACTTCCCGCCGAACAGCGCATCAAACAATACAAGCTAAAACCGGATCGGGCAGATGTAATTGTTCCGGCAGCAGAGATATTTCTTGAGGTGGCGACTTATGTAAAAGCTACCGGTATTATTGTACCTACTATCGGATTGTCCGATGGTATCATTGATAGTCTGTACACACAGAATATGAATGTACCACCTGTTTCGCATAATTCTACTTCTCTAAGTTAAAGAATTTATGCCTCAGTTTGCAACAATTTATTCGTCTGACAGCTGTCTTCTTTTCATCTGACAGTTGTTAGACGAAAAGACAACAGTTGTCAAACGAATGTTCAACAACTGTCAGACGAATAAAATCATGCAAAACAAATACTACTACCTTACAATCAAAACATTAATTCGTAGCAAAAACCACCGGAAAACAAAAACTTCTCCGGCGGTTGACTTATATTTAAAAGAAAAGGTTAGTATTCTATCACTTTATCACTACTTGAAGGCATATTATACCAATCGGTATTAGTACTCTGGTCATGTGCCCAGTCCGCAAACTTAGCATACGCCTCTGTTATCACAGTTCTTTCTGTCGGATATGCGAATTTATCAGGAACGCAAAGAGCCCATGTATTATTGACTACCTTGATAACCTCAAGCACGTTATTATCTGCCAACTGACCATTCGCCGTTGCCGAATTAAATTGATTCAAATGAATCTCCGTTCTCTTTTCACCAGTACCCTGATATGCTATAAAGAAGTCTAAACAGTTTGTTACACTGGGAATGGATACGGCATTTTTAAGTTTGATTATCACTTCAAGAGTATATATATCTGTTAGAGATGTACTTGCATTTCCAGTATTCAGCATAGGACGTTGTGTTCCGGTATATCCATATACAGAATGTGCATCTCCAAACAAAGGAATGACAAGTTCACTGCCAGTCGTCTCATAAGATGCATCTTCAAATATACGGGAAGCAGACAAAGAACCGTCACGTTGAGCGGCGCCGGCTCCAAAGTCAACCGTTTCCACATTACTTTTATTTATTCCCAGTATTCTTAATCCGGCACCTAATTGCTTCATGGCACCCACAGCCTGAAGGTCAACCACGTATTTCAATTCTTTCACTTCATTACCGGCAACGGGTAAAGTCACGTTCAATACAATATCATTGAAATCATAATCGCCTGCTTTGGGATAATTATCTTCGAAAGCATAGGAATAAACGGCTTTCCGAATCTCCACGTCATCGGGGGTATCATCAGAACCATATCCTTCTTTTATACACCCATCTTCATCAGCAGGAAGCAAAAAATCTGCTTTTCCCGGATTGCAATAAGTGGCGGAATTCTGTAAGCCTTTATATACTAACCAGTCGAAAGGAGTCCACAGTGATTGCTCTTTTTCATTAGAAGAGGTCTGATCTGTTATCTCACAAATAATGTTATTCGTGACTTTCGAATTTGATTCAATGAGCCCTGAAATATTAGCAATCGTATGAATTCTCAACAAAGCCGTTCCCGTTGTGGGACCGACTACATGCCTATATAGACTAGCTTTACCTGTACAGGTCAGTATTGATTGTGCCTCCATCACAATATCATTGTTATTTCCGTTATAACCCAACTCCCCACAAATAGCTTCAGAAGTATGCCCCATTACAAGTGTACCGAACTGAAACATTCCTGCCACATTCATATAACAGCCGTTCTTAACATTGGTATTGTTATTACCATTAATACTACCAGCCTCAATAACACCGTGATTTATCAGTGTTGTACCGCTTGTAGATGCATTGTAAGAATTCAATTTAAGCGTTCCATAATTCATGAAATCAACCCCACTTCCACCGCCATCAATATTTAAACGGGAACAATCAATCATACCAGCATTATAATTACTAAACCCGGCAGAACTATTTGTTATTGAAATATCTCCCTCACCTATAATACTACCACCCGGCATTACAGTTATATAAGAAGCCCGAGTCAATATCAAACTGGCATTTCTAGTTATTTCTATTTTTCCTCCATTTTCAACTATTACCTCCGTTATATCACTGAATTGATTTTCGTTTTCAATCACCCATGTACTTCCTTCAGGAACAATCACTTTCACGGCATTAGCTCCACCCCAAGTTCCTCCTGTAGTAAATCTTGCCCTAAAGCCCCCTTCCTGAATCTTAAACCAACGTTCCTTTTCCTTGAAAACAGGAAGATTATAGGCAGAATACTGGTCAAATCCAGAGCCAAGATCCCAGCCGGACTTAATAATAGTAGCATAGGCCTTTTTATTACTAATATACTCATCTGTATAAGGAGCTGCCATAGCAGGTATATCTGTTATAGTTCTCGTGATAGAACAAGTAGTACTACCTTCTTTATTTCCGAAACAGGCCTTCACCTCTTCATTTTCAATAGCGATCGGTTGCACAAGATAATGTCCTTTTCTGTCTACACGCGCGACAAATACTCTATCGAGTGCAGTAGCACAATCCATTACAACATTAAAAGATGTACTTCTATTTGCAACACCTTCTGCTAAAAGTTTGGCATTACTTTCCGGACTTAAAGGATTCGCATCAAATATCCGTATCGGATAATCCTCTCCTAAATCTCCATTAACCGTCACGTGTGCAGTTACACTACGGGACATAGTCCAGTCTCCGTCAGGATCGATATTCTTTACCGGAAAAGTTTCTTCATAAATCTGTCTCAGTTGTTCTGCATCAAACAGATTTTTCTCATTATCCACACAACTGATAAAAACGGCAGAAGTTGCCAATAAAGAAAAGGTTAATACTTTTGCAATGTTTTGTTTCATAATCCCTTAATGCTTTAGTTCGTTTTATTTATGCGCAAAAACATCCACAACCCTCTCAATCATCGGTCATGGACGGTGCAAAGATAACTGTATTTGCAGATATTAAATAAAAAAAGGCTGCATTTTTCAATACAGCCTTCCTGTTTTTTTCTTTTTCAATCAAAAAGGGAAGATCAAAGGCAAAACAAATATCATCACAATTCCCATGATAATCTGTAACGGTAATCCTACTTTCACATAATCCATAAAAGTATATTGTCCGGCAGGCATTACCAATGCATTAGGCGGCGTAGAGAATGGAGAAGCAAAACACATACTTGCCCCCACTGTCACAGCAAACAGGAAAGGAATCGGGCTAACCCCGATTTGTATAGCACTTTGCAAAGCAATAGGTGCCAGCAGTACCGCAGTAGCCGTATTACTGATAAACATAGTCATCAATGAAGTAGTAAAATAGATACCCGCCATCAGAGTCAATGGTCCATAGGAACCCAATCCGCTCACCAATGTATTGGATATATACTCCGACGCTCCTGTTTTCTCCAATGCCAACGACATAGGCAACATTGCTGCAATGAGTACAATACTTTCCCAATTTATCGTTTTGTATGCGGCCTCTACATTACGGAAACACCCTGTCAGTACCATTAATATACCCGCAATCATAACAGCCGTAACCGGAGCAACCGGGATAAAATCAAATACCATCATTACCACCATTAACACCATGATAGCAGCAGCCACCGGAGCTTTATAGTCTAAAGTTACTTTAGCAGCTTCGGCTAAAGGCTGACCTAATACCACCCAATCAGAGTCTTCCTTACTAAGACGGGCGATATTTCCCCAAGTGCCTTGTACCAAAAGCACGTCGCCACTATGAATATGCTCATTTCCCAAATCCTGTAACAGATATTCCTTTTTACGACGGATACCTAAAACGTTCACATTATATTTATCACGGAATCCGGCTTCTTTAATTGTCTGGTTTACCAAATTAGACGCAGGCATCAATACTATTTCAGCAATACCTATATCATAAAAATCAAGAGAACTAGTTGTATTTTTCGTTTCCTCGGTAGCATGGTCACCTAATATATCGAGCAGATAATCTTCAGCAAACAGTTGTACTTTCTCAAAATCTCCTGTCACATACAGAATATCTTCTACTTGCAAAACCGTATCCGGTGCCGCAAATTTCTGCGTGATAGTTTTCAGGAAACGATGTTGCGATGCATCCCCACGACGGACTTCCATTATATTCAATCCATATTTGCGTCGTATATCCAAATCAATAATCGTTTTTCCCAAGAGTCGGGAATCCCCTATCACCTGCAAACGAAACAGGTTACTGGAAAGCCCGTATTCATTGACCAACTGCTTTAACGATTTTCCTGAACGGTTACTGTCATTCTTCTGTCCTTTTTTAGACAGAAACCATTTACTAAGCGGCATCAATACCAATGTACCGACAATCACACAAACAATGCCAACAGGCAGAAAAGAGAAGAAAGAAAGCGGTTCGAGTCCTGCCGAAGTTAATGTGTTCTGTATCACAAGGTTCGGCGGAGTACCAATCAATGTCATCATGCCTCCCATACTACTTGCAAATGCCAACGGCATCAGCAAGCGGCTCGGATTCATCCCGGCACTCATCGCCAGACTAACCACAATAGGAAGCATTAACGCTACTGTTCCGGTATTGCTGACAAATGCACCGATAGCTGAAGTCACCAACATCACCAATAGAAACAGACGAATTTCACTCGTTCCCGCAAGTTTAAGAATACGCGAACTTATCATCTTTGCCAACCCTGTTTGAAAAATAGCACCTCCTACCACAAACAGTCCGATCATCATAATAACTACCGAATTGGAGAAACCCGAAAGGGCTTCATCAGGAGTTAATATCTGAAAGACAAGTAAAGCAACCAGCGCACATAACGCCACAATATCCGAACGGATTTTACCATTTACAAAAAAGATAGCCGAAAGAACGAGAATAATAATGGTTATCAACATAAGTAATAAAATAAAATGAATGTTTTATTTCGATGATATCAAAAACTTGAGTGAACAAATATAGATATTTCTTCCCCCTTATAGAAAACAAATTAAAATTATTTTTGGTTTAAATGACGTCATTTTAATATCAAACAAGATATTCCCGTATTGCTTTGGGGTGCCAATACACGATACGATTGAACAATAAAAAACTGCCCTGTATACTTTTCTGATAAAAATCACAAGGCAGTTATTATTTCTTATAGGAAAAGAAGTTATAGTGCAGTTTCCAATATCTTACGAGCCACAGCACCTGTCACATTTCCATTTTCTCCATATTTTACTCCTCGCTCATTGAAGCGGCGTTCAATTTCAAGAATCGTCTCCTGGCCGATGTTTTCTTCGTGCAGGCGTGTAGTCAACCCCAATGAACGGAAGAATTGTTCCGTACAGCGGATTGCCTCATCTATCCGTTCCTCTTTTGTACCCGAAGTTATTCCCCATACGCGCTCACCATATTGCACAAGTTTATCTCCTTTGGCTTCCCGAAGCACTTGCAATGTAGCGGGAAGTACAATCGCCAGCGTATGTCCGTGTGTCAACCCGTGCAATGCAGTGATTTCATGTCCTATCATGTGAGTTGCCCAGTCCTGCGATACTCCCATAGCTATAAATCCATTCAATGCCATTGTAGCCGAAAGCATAAAGTCAGCCATAAGTTGATAATCATGCTGGTTCTCACGGATTTTCGGAGCTATTTCTATAAGAGTTTGCAGGAGTCCTTCTGCCCAACGGTCCATGACACGGCTTTGTCTGGGAGTAGTCATATACTGTTCCATGACATGTACAAATGTGTCCGCCAATCCACAAGCCACTTGATGAGGAGGTAAAGTAAATGTTACTTCCGGATCAAGAATAGAGAATAACGGATAGTTGGAATAAAAAGGATATTTTTCTTTGGTTTCACGACGTGAGATCACTGCTCCATTGTTCATTTCCGAACCGGTAGCGGGAAGCGTCAACACAGTGGAAAGAGGTACAGTGTGGGTAGCGGGACATCCGGCAAGCACCAAGTCCCAAGCATCACCGTCATACAATAACCCGGCAGAGATTAATTTTGTACCGTCAATCACGGAACCACCACCAACAGCTAATAAATAATCTACCTTCTCTTCTTTTCCCAAAGCAATCGCTTTGCGGAGAGTTTCGATAGCAGGATTGGGTTCAATCCCCCAAAATTCAACGGTATAATGATTCTTCAGTGCTTCCTTCACCTGATCGTATACCCCGTTTTTCTTTACACTTCCACCGCCAAAAGTAATCATGATACGTTTGTCGGACGGAATTTCTTTCGCCAATCGGGCAATCATCCCGCGCCCCATTATCAGTTTGACGGGATTTTGAAAGATAAAATTTTCCATATCTTGTCTATTGTTATTATTTCGGTTATTATTCACTTTTCATGTTTCATGCAAATATACACGAATTATCTGAAACCTTGTCGGAATCAGGCTATGAATTGCTGCGTAAGAGAAGGAACCATAGCCGACAACCAAGGTTTCATATCTTCTGCTACCAACAACCAATAAAGTAATAATATAACGAAAATGGCAATAGCGATACCTACTAATACTTTTCTCTGTTTCATAATTGTTTTCTGTTTAAATATTCAGTATTTATAAGAACAGATCAGGGGGAAAATTGTTCTATATCAGAAAAATGAAGGGGAAAATGAAAAAAAGTCATTTTTTGTTTGTTGTTTCAAACAAAGTGTCTATATTTGCTCCCATTAAATAACAAATGACAATGAGAACTATATTAGTAAATACATATTGGTGGTGGCGTCCGTTACAACTCCGACAGTCGTAAGGGAGCAGCGCTCGTATGTATATACCTCATTAAAGATATAACAGATTTGAAAGAGCCCTGTCGCAACTTGCGGCAGGGCTTTTTTATTTGCCCGTTTCTAAACATCGAAAAAAATAACATATAAAAATAGATAGGATTATGAAAAGTTTTTTAGTTGACCAGGATGGCTATTACGGAGAGTTCGGCGGTGCTTATGTACCGGAAATTCTCCACAAATGTGTAGAGGAACTGAAGAATAAGTACCTCGAAGTACTTGAGAGTGAGGAATTCAAGAAAGAATTCGAACAGTTGTTACGTGATTACGTAGGACGTCCTTCCCCACTCTATCCGGCAAGGCGCCTTTCGAAAAAATATGGTTGCAAATTATATCTGAAACGGGAAGACTTGAACCATACAGGTGCCCATAAAATCAACAACACTATCGGACAGATTCTATTGGCACGCCGCATGGGAAAAAAGCGCATCATCGCCGAAACCGGCGCCGGCCAACATGGAGTGGCTACCGCTACCGTATGTGCACTAATGAATATGGAATGTATCGTATACATGGGAAAAACGGATGTGGAACGCCAGCACATCAACGTTGAGAAAATGAAAATGCTGGGAGCTACCGTAACCCCTGTCACCTCCGGGAACATGACACTGAAAGACGCTACCAACGAAGCTATCCGCGACTGGTGCTGTCATCCCGCCGACACTTATTATATCATCGGTTCTACTGTAGGACCTCATCCTTACCCGGATATGGTGGCACGTCTGCAATCCGTTATCAGTGAAGAAATCAAAAAGCAACTTCAAGAAAAAGAGGGACGCGATTACCCCGACTACCTGATAGCCTGTGTAGGAGGAGGAAGTAATGCTGCCGGAACTATTTATCATTATATCAACGATGAGCGGGTAGGTATCGTCCTGGCAGAAGCCGGAGGCAAGGGAATAGAAACCGGAATGACCGCAGCTACCATTCAACTTGGCAAAATGGGAATTATCCACGGAGCACGTACTTACGTTATCCAAAACGAAGACGGACAAATTGAGGAACCTTATTCGATTTCTGCCGGACTCGATTATCCGGGAATCGGACCGATACACGCGAATCTTGCCGCACAAAGACGCGCCAACGTTCTGGCAATAAACGATGACGAAGCCATAGAAGCTGCTTATGAACTGACTAAGTTTGAAGGAATTATCCCCGCACTGGAATCAGCTCATGCGCTTGGCGCTTTAAAAAAGTTGAAATTCAAACCGGAAGATGTAGTCGTATTAACTGTATCCGGACGTGGCGACAAGGATATAGAGACTTATTTATCCTTTAACGAAGAAAAACAGGACAATTAGTTCACAGTAATTTGTAACTTGTAATTTGTAATCAAAATGAAAACATTCAATTATACTACCCACAGTAAACAGGTGTTGGGAGATATGCATACTCCGGTCAGCATTTATCTGAAAGTGCGTGATATGTATCCGCAATCTGCATTAATGGAGAGTTCCGATTATCACGCCGGAGAAAATTCACTGTCATTCATCGCCCTTTGTCCACTGGCAAATATCGGTATGAACAGTGGTATAGTCACAGCCAACTATCCGGACAATAGCCGCACGGAAGAACCGCTGACGAAAACATTCACCGTAGAAAAGGCAATGAACCGATTCATCAATCAATTCCAAGTGACCGGAGAAAATAAGAATGTATGCGGACTTTATGGATACACGACTTTCAATGCCGTGAAATACTTCGAACATATTCCCGTTAAAGAGAGCCACGATGAACAGAATGATGCACCGGACTTATTATATATATTATACAAATACATAATTGTCTTCAATCATTTCAAAAATGAATTGACACTCGTAGAGATGTTGGCCGAAGGGGAAGAAAGCGGCCTGCCGGAACTGGAAGCAGCTATTGAAAACCGGAATTATGCTTCTTACAATTTTTCTGTGACAGGTCCCGTTACCAGCCCTATCACAGATGAAGAACACAAAGCCAACGTCCGCAAAGGTATTGCGCACTGTATGCGTGGCGATGTATTCCAGATCGTTCTTTCCCGGAGGTTCATTCAGCCTTACACCGGAGATGATTTCAAAGTATATCGGGCACTCCGCAGCATTAACCCTTCCCCTTATCTTTTCTATTTCGATTTCGGAGGATATCGAATCTTCGGTTCTTCACCGGAAACACACTGCAAGATTGAAAGCAACCATGCTTATATCGATCCGATTGCCGGAACAACACGCCGGAGTGGCGATATCGTGAAAGACCGTGAACTGGCAGAAGCATTACTGGCTGACCCCAAAGAAAATGCGGAGCACGTTATGCTGGTAGACCTTGCCAGAAACGACTTGTCACGTAATTGTCATGATGTACGGGTACTTTTCTATAAAGAGCCACAATATTACAGTCATGTCATCCACTTGGTTAGCCGTGTCAGTGGTGAATTGAACGAGGATGCGGACAAGATAAAAACTTTTATTGATACGTTCCCTGCCGGCACTTTGAGCGGCGCGCCCAAAGTACGTGCCATGCAGTTAATTAGTGAAATAGAACCTCACAATCGCGGAGCTTACGGTGGTTGTATCGGTTTTATCGGATTAAACGGTGAATTGAATCAAGCCATAACTATCCGTACCTTCGTCAGTCGCAACAATGAATTGTGGTTTCAGGCAGGAGGTGGTATTGTGGCACGGAGTCAGGATGAATACGAATTGCAAGAAGTCAACAATAAGTTGGGAGCACTGAAAAAGGCGATTGATTTAGCCGTTCAATTAAAGAACTAAGCAGAAAAAATAAAGTAACCTGTTTAAGCAACAATTTTACAATAATCATAAAATGAAAATATTACTTTTAGATAATTACGACTCTTTCACCTACAACTTATTGCACGCAGTGAAAGAATTAGGTGCTACGGACATAGAAGTAGTCCGCAACGATCAAATAGGACTTGATAATGTGGAACGATTCGATAAAATCATCTTGTCTCCCGGGCCGGGTATCCCGGAAGAAGCAGGTTTATTGTTGCCTATTATCAAAAAGTATGCAGCCACGAAAAGTATTTTAGGTGTCTGTCTGGGACATCAGGCTATCGGCGAGGCTTTCGGTGCACGACTGGAGAATCTGAAAGAGGTATATCACGGTGTACAGACCCCGGTCAGTATCCTACGACAAGATGTATTATTCGAAGGGCTGGGAAAAGAAATTCCCGTAGGACGTTATCACTCTTGGGTGGTCAGCCGGGAGGATTTTCCTGACTGTCTGGAAATAACGGCAGAAAGCCGGGAAGGACAAATCATGGCATTGCGCCATAGGACCTATGATGTGCACGGGATACAATTCCACCCCGAATCAGTATTAACTCCGCAAGGAAAAGAAATTATCAAGAACTTCTTAAACGATTAAATTTATGAAACAGATTCTATACAAGCTTTTCGAGCATCAATATCTGGGACGTGATGAAGCCCGTACTATCTTACAAAATATCGCACAAGGAAAATATAACGATGTACAGGTGGCCTCACTCATCACTGTCTTTCTAATGCGCAATATCTCAGTCGAAGAATTATGCGGCTTCCGCGACGCATTGTTGGAAATGCGCGTTCCGGTTGATTTAAGCGAATTTGCGCCGATAGATATTGTAGGAACCGGTGGTGACGGGAAAAACACGTTCAATATTTCCACAGCATCTTGCTTCACGGTAGCCGGAGCAGGTTTCCCGGTCGTGAAACATGGTAATTACGGAGCAACATCTGTTAGTGGCGCCAGTAACGTAATGGAACAACATGGTGTAAAGTTCACCGACGATATAGATCAGTTGCGCCGCAGCATGGAACAATGTAACATTGCTTATCTGCACGCTCCGTTGTTTAATCCGGCATTAAAAGCGGTCGCTCCGGTTCGCAAAGGACTTGCCGTGCGTACCTTTTTTAATATGCTCGGCCCGTTAGTAAATCCAGTATTACCGGCTTATCAACTTTTGGGAGTTTACAATCTTCCGTTATTACGCCTCTATACTTATACTTATCAGGAAAGTAAAACCAAATTTGCCGTTGTTCATAGCTTGGACGGATATGATGAAATTTCTCTGACGAATGAATTTAAGGTAGCAACGAGTGACAACGAAAAGATTTATACTCCCGAAAGCCTCGGATTCTCCCGTTATAGGGACATTGATCTGGACGGCGGTCAGACACCGAAAGAGGCTGCCAAAATTTTCGATAATATCATGAATAATACAGCAACTGAAGCTCAAAAAAATGTAGTAGTAGTTAATTCGGCTTTTGCCATTCATGTTATTTGTCCGAAAAAGACTATTGAAGAATGTATCACTCTTGCAAAAGAATCACTAGAAAGCGGAAGGGCACTGAATACATTAAAGAAGTTTATTGAACTCAATAATTAAAATATGAAAGATATATTATCCGAAATCATAGCAAATAAACGATTTGAAGTAGATCTGCAAAAACAGGCGATTTCTATCGAGCAGTTGCAGGAAGGAATTAGTGAAATGCCGTCTTCCCGTTCCATGAAACAGGCATTAATTTCCTCGTCTCCGGGAATTATAGCAGAGTTCAAACGTCGTTCTCCGTCCAAAGGCTGGATAAAGCAGGAGGCTCGTCCGGAAGAAATAGCTCCGGCTTATGCGGCTGCGGGGGCCTCTGCGCTCTCTATCCTCACGGATGAGAAGTTTTTCGGAGGGAACTTGAAAGACATTCGCGCTGCACGTCCTTTGGTAGATATTCCGATTCTTAGAAAAGATTTTATCATTGACGAATACCAACTCTATCAAGCTAAAATTGTTGGTGCAGATGCTGTACTTCTCATTGCCGCTGCTTTGAAACCGGAAAAATGCAATGAACTTGTGAAGAAAGCACACGATTTAGGTCTGGAAGTACTACTAGAAATTCACAGTTCCGAGGAGTTAACTTATATTAATGAGAAAATAGATATGGTGGGAATCAACAATCGGAATTTAGGAACATTCTTCACTGATGTAGAAAACTCTTTTCGGCTGGCCGGACAACTTCCCCAAGATGCAGTATTGGTATCCGAAAGCGGAATCTCCGACCCGCAAACTGTAAAACGTCTGCAAACAGCCGGATTCCGGGGATTCCTGATCGGAGAAACATTTATGAGAACTACACAACCGGGAAACACCTTAGGGAATTTCCTGCAAGCTATACAATAAATCAATTATTCAAAACAGAAGATTTATGGTCAACGGAAAAATCATCAAAGTATGCGGTATGCGCGAAGCCGAAAACATACAGGAGATAGAATCGCTCCAAGATATAGATATGCTGGGATTTATCTTCTATCCCAAATCTCCCCGGTATGTCTATGAGCTTCCGGCTTATCTGCCTATCCACACCCACCGTGTCGGTGTTTTTGTGAACGAAGACAAACAGATTGTCAGTATGTATGCTGACCGTTTCGGACTAAACTATGTGCAACTACATGGAAATGAGTCACCGGAATACTGTCGGTCATTGTATTCCATGGGGATAAAAATTATCAAAGCCTTTTCTATATCCCATCCGAAAGATCTGAAAAATGTATATAAGTATGAGAAAGTCTGTGACCTTTTCCTGTTCGATACCAAATGCGAACAATACGGCGGCTCCGGTAACTTGTTCGACTGGAATATTCTGCATACCTATAACGGTCTCCTTCCTTTCCTTCTTAGCGGAGGCATCAACTCTTACAGCGCCAACGCACTAAAGGAGTTCAAACATCCACGTCTCGCCGGTTACGACCTGAACAGCCGTTTTGAATTGGAACCGGGGAAAAAAGATCCGGTACGAATCCTGACATTTTTAAATGAACTAAAATGATAAATTTAATTTTTTAAAGTCATGAACAGAATTAACCAACTCTTCAATAGCAATAAGAAAGATTTACTTTCCATTTATTTTTGTGCAGGTGATCCAACTTTGGACGGTACTGCCGATGTGATCCGTACCCTCGAAAAGCATGGTGTCAGCATGATCGAAGTCGGAATCCCCTTCAGTGACCCAATGGCAGACGGTATTGTCATTCAAAATGCCGCAACTCAAGCATTACGCAATGGAATGTCCCTAAAGGTACTTTTTGAACAATTACGTAACATCCGCCGGGATGTAAAAATCCCATTAGTATTAATGGGCTATTTAAACCCGATTATGCAGTTCGGATTCGAAAATTTCTGTCGCAAATGCGTGGAGTGCGGAATCGACGGTGTTATTATTCCTGACCTTCCCTTCCATGATTACCAGGAACGCTATCGCATCATTGCCGAACGTTACGGCATTAAAGTGATTATGCTTATCACCCCGGAAACCAGCGAAGAACGTGTACGTGAGATTGATGCACATACAGACGGATTCATTTATATGGTTTCATCGGCAGCCACTACCGGAGCTCAACAGGATTTCAATGAACAAAAACGGTTATACTTCAAGAAGATTGAAGATATGCATCTAAAAAACCCATTGATGGTAGGATTCGGAATTTCTAACAAGGCAACTTTCCAGGCTGCCTGCGAACATGCTTCAGGAGCTATTATAGGTAGTCGATTCGTCACCCTGCTCGAAGAAGAAAAAGACCCAGAAAAAGCTATTCTCAAACTGAAAGAAGCACTGAAGTAAGTTTATAGAAGTAATCAGGAGTAAGTAGTTACTACTTTAGCTACTTACCCTGCTTTTCCTTTTAATTCCTAGCATACATCCGCATAAATATTCAATATTATAACATTTTACGCTAAAATACAAACAAATTTATCATTTACTATCCATAATTCGCAATTAATCTATATCTTTGTCAGCGTTTTAACAGTAATTCAACAATTATGAGAGCAGAAACTCCTTCCGTTTTGTTAATTTACACGGGTGGAACTATCGGAATGATAGAAAACCCGGAAACTGGTGCGCTAGAAAACTTTAATTTCGATCATCTGCTCAAGCACGTTCCTGAGCTAAAAAGATTCAACTATCGCATTTCCTCCTATCAATTTAATCCTCCTATCGATTCTTCGGACATGGAGCCTGCTTACTGGGCAAAACTGGTAAAAATCATCAATTACAATTATGATTATTTCGACGGTTTTGTGATTCTTCACGGAACAGATACAATGGCATATACAGCCTCCGCCTTAAGTTTTATGCTTGAGAATCTGAGTAAGCCGGTGATCCTCACCGGCTCCCAACTCCCTATCGGAACTTTGCGTACAGACGGGAAAGAAAATCTCATCACTGCTATTGAAATCGCTGCTGCAAAAAATCCGGATGGCACTGCTATCGTTCCGGAGGTATGCATTTTCTTTGAAAATCATCTGATGCGTGGTAATCGTACCACCAAAATCAATGCAGAAAACTTTAATGCTTTTCGCTCTTTCAATTACCCGCCTTTGGCACGAGTTGGCATACACATTAAATACGAGCCCAACCTCATTCGTAAACCAGACCCTACGAAGCCGTTAAAGCCGCATTACTTATTTGATAACAATGTGGTTATTTTAACCCTTTTCCCTGGTATTCAAGAGAGTATTGTAACTTCACTCCTTCATGTTCCCGGATTAAAAGCTGTGGTAATGAAAACTTTCGGTTCAGGAAATGCACCGCAAAAAGAATGGTTTATCCGTCAATTAAAGGAGGCTACTGAACGAGGCATTATCATTGTCAACATCACCCAATGTGCTTCCGGAGCAGTCGAAATGGGACGTTACGAAACCGGAATGCATCTCTTGGAAGCAGGTGTTATCAGCGGATACGACAGTACCCCTGAATGTGCTATAACAAAACTAATGTTTCTATTAGGACACGGACTGCCCAACAAAGATATACGATACAAAATGAACTCCTGTTTAATAGGAGAAATCACCAAGTCTTAAGACACCCATTCGATTATTATAATCCTTTGATTCTCAAATCTGATATATCTGTAGATTTGAAAATCAAGGGATTTCTTATCATATAAAAAGTCTTCATCGCACCTACTAGAGCTAAAATAGAACCGAAACGGAAATTCAATTGTTTTTCCTACATAAAATAACAGAAAATACAGCCTAAATATAAGACATGCGGCTATTTTTGCATTAGATTTTGGTTACAAACAATCAAGCAATATTAATTATGATGAAAAAAACAATTCATTTCATGCCAATCATTGCAATAGCAATGGGAGGTATCCTGTTTAGTTGTGTTGACTCGGGGAAGGATTTGTATGATCCCTCCTACGAAACGTCCAACCCAATGGGAGACGGTTTTGCTGCTCCTGATGGTTTTGATTGGAGCACAATCAAAACAGAAAATGTCACAGTCGAAGTTAAAGATGAAGAAGGAGGGTTATATTCCTACTTAGTAGAAATATATACAGAAGATCCTCTTACTAATGAAAACGCATCTGTACTGGCTACAAGGACAGCAAATAAAGAGAATAACTTTAAAGCTACAGCTGCTATCACTCTGCTACCTACGCAAAAAGGTATTTATATAAAGCAGACTGATCCCAGAGGACGTGTAGAGGTATATCTGTTTGATGTGCCGGAAGATAATGACAACTTTACCTGTAAACTCTACTATCAAGAATCTGCTGCTCAAAACAGAGTGTTAATGAGCCGTACCGCTACCACAAGAGCTGTTTCACCCGAGAAACCGGTTTATACTTCCATACCAAGTGAAGCAAAAGAAATTACAGAAATGCAAGGAACAACTTTACTGCGTGACGCTTCCTATAAAATTACCTCTGACTATAACGGTACATTCAAATTTGACGGATATGACGGTGAGATTAAAACCAAAGTTTACGTTGATGCAACATGGACAATTCCGACTACATTCCAGTTCCAGAATGGTATTGAAATCATTGTTATGGACAATGCTAAAATAAAAGCATCCGGAGTGATGACTTTTATAAGAAACTCCATGCTGACTGTCATGGATGAAGGAAACGTTGAAGCCGAAAATATATCATTTACTAACGGAGCACCTGCGGCATTAAGAAACTGGGGTAATGTATCAGTTACAAACACTATGACATTACATTCGGGAGCTACACTCTACAACGGAGGTACTATAACAAGCAAGGACATAGCAATTAATTCAAATACCCAAATTATCAACGACAATAAGATTGAACTTGAAGGAGAGTTTAACCTTCCGTCTAATTTCTCATTAGAAAATAACGGAGAGATTTATGGAAAAAAAATGATTGCAAACTCAGATGCTGTTATCACAAACAAAAATATAATCATTTTTGAGACGATCAGTTTCACTAATCCTACCGTCAACAATAGTTGCAGTATGGAAGCCACTATTTCCTTCTACGCAAACGGAATTAAGTTAAACTTAACCCAAGGATATATCAAGGCACCTAAAATGGAGTTCCAAAACGGAGTTGTTAACTTGAATAACGGCTCTATGCTGGAAGCAACTACAAGACTGGATATACCTCCTGGTTATGCTACGTTCTATGGAAAAGGTGAAAACACCTCTATGATAAAATCTCCCATTATAGCCGGTCAAGGATTTACTTATGACGGCAATTTGGCTATTGAATCAGATAATCATGTAGAGAAAAGTCCACATTGGACTAATTTTCATGTACAGAACGGCGCATATATTACAAAAATAGGAGAATCCAAAGTAACTATCGAAGTTTGTACAGGAACAAAGAACGAAGGAAATAAGGGAGAAGAACCAGAGGAACCTAAATTCCCGATCATAGTGGATGATACACATAATTATGCATATTTATTTGAAGATCAATGGCCATTATATGGAGACTATGATATGAATGATTTAGTCATGATTATCAAAGAAAGAACGATTTCTCTCAATAAGAATAATAAAGTGGAAGAATTCAAATTAAGCATCGATTTAGCCGCTACCGGAGCTACTAAAAGTATTGGAGCTGCTATCATGTTGGACGGTGTTCCTGCCAGCGCAATTATGCAACCTGTTGAATTTAGTGACAACTCTCTTATCAAAAGCTTCAACCTGAACAGTAATAAGATTGAGAACGGACAAGATTATGCAGTTATTCCGTTATTCGACGATGCGCACAAAGCATTGGGAAGAGATCGGTATGAACAAATTAACACCTTTGCCAATCATTCAAACAATACGAATGTTAAGAACATCAGTTTCACCATAAAACTCAGCAATCTGATTTCTCCGGATGAATTAAACATCAACAAACTGAATGTTTTCATTTTTGTGGAAGGAAATAGAAATAATCGTAAAGAAATTCATGTTATCGGCTATCAACCAACCAAACTAGCTAATACTGATTTATTTGGAGGAAATAATGATAATAGTTCTGTTTCCGGTAAGAAATATTACATCAGTAAAGACAATCTGGCATGGGGAATCATGGTCCCTACTGACTTCAAGTGGGCTTTAGAATATGTAAATATAAAAACTGTTTATTCCTTGTTTACAGATTGGGTAACTAGCGGTGGTGTTAAGAATCAGGAATGGTGGAAAACATTCGATTCATCTAAAGTGTACAAATAACAACCAAATATTTATTGATAACACGGATTTCATCAATATGAAATCCGTGTTTTTCTATTAGAACATCGCACTGAGAAATTTATTAGATAAAATAAATATATATCACGAATTTTACTTGTCAATATTGAGAGATTATTCTAAAATAATATCTATATTTGCAAACTGTCATAAATAATCTGTGACAGTAAGCTAATCTATAAATCAATAACAAAGCAAGCGATAGAAAGGTCTATTCGTATGAAGAAAAAAATATTACTAGTCGATGATAAAGCGACTATTGGAAAAGTTGCCGGTATATACCTAGGTAAGGATTATGATTTTACCTATTTGGAAGATCCCATTAAAGCAATAGAATGGCTGAATGAAGGTAACGTACCTGATCTTATCATTTCAGACATCCGTATGCCGTTAATGACAGGTGACGAATTTCTAAGATATATGAAAAATAACGAGTTATTCAAGTCAATACCTATCGTTATGTTATCTAGTGAAGAAAGTACAACCGAAAGAATCAGATTGCTGGAAGAAGGAGCGGAAGATTATATTTTAAAGCCATTCAATCCACTAGAACTCAAAATTCGAATCAAAAAGATTATCGATTAACACCAGATCCTCTATATGCAATATTTTGTTTACATAGGCAAAGATAGCAAGACTATAAACCTATTCTCTAAACTTAGCATAGGGGTATTTTATGCAGCATCTAATTGTAATCAAGCAATTAAGGTACTAGACAAGATACGGGAAAAATACGATACAGCTCTGTTTTTCGAACAGATAAATCTATCCCAAGATATTGCAAATATTCATTATATGCGCAAAAAGTATCCGGGACTTTATATGGTACTCGTCATTGATTCTTTATCTAAAGAAGAAGCTCCAGAATATCTCAAAGCCGGTATAAATAATACCATTAAATACGAAACGAATCCGGAATCCTTGCAGGCTCTGTCAACCTTCCTGAAACATAGAAAAGATCAAAAGATACAGGCACTTCAACTCAAGACGCAAAACTTGAATGCTTTCCGCCTACCTTTATGGAAAAGAGCTTTTGATATCGTCTTTTCAGGAATGGCATTGTTATGTCTTTCCCCACTTCTCATACTCACAGCACTGGCTATCCGCCTAGAAAGCAAAGGTCCTATTATTTACAAATCCAAACGTGTAGGAAGCAATTATCTGATTTTTGATTTTCTCAAATTTCGGTCCATGTATACCGATGCCGACAAACATTTGAAGGATTTCAATACGCTCAACCAGTATCAGCAAGAGGAAGAACAAGAAGAAGATATTTGGGGAGAAGAGCAAGAGACCGAAGAAATTCAAAAAGTGGACGAAGAAGAAATTCTCCTGATATCTGATGATTTCGTTATTTCCGAAGAAGATTATATTCACAAAAAATCGAAAGAGAAAAGTAATGCTTTTGTCAAGTTGGAAAATGATCCTAGAATAACGAAGATAGGGCGCTTCATTCGTAAATATAGTATTGACGAATTACCACAGCTTATTAATATCTTAAAAGGAGATATGTCCATAGTAGGTAATCGCCCTCTCCCACTCTACGAAGCCGAATTACTAACTAGTGATGAACATATCGACCGCTTTATGGGACCGGCAGGACTTACCGGGCTATGGCAAGTAGAAAAAAGAGGTGAAGCCGGCAAGTTATCTGCGGAAGAACGCAAACAGTTGGATATCAAGTATGCAAAGACATTCTCTTTCTGGTTGGACATCAAAATTATTCTGAAAACAGTTACTGCATTTATTCAAAAAGAGAACGTATAACCTTTTACAGACGATGAGCACCTACATTTACATAATAGATGACCTAGTATTCTTCTTCGTGGGGATTGTTATTCTATACCTCTTTGTATTGGCAGTTGCATCGCACTTCAAGCGCATTGTCTATCCAAAAGCTGAAAAGAAATACCATTGTGCTATCCTCGTTCCGGAAGAAAGTCCGCTTCCCGTAATCTATCGTGAAAAATTTTACGAATTCTTCACATACAATGATTTGCATCAAGGAATCAATACTCTTGACAGAGAACACTATCAACTGGTCCTTATCTTATCAGACACAGCCATTTCTCTGTCTCCACTCTTTCTGGAGAAAATCTACAATGCGTATGATGCCGGAATACAAGCCATTCAATTACACACAGTTATTGAAAATCGCAAAGGTTTCTGTAATCGTTTCCGTGCTATATGCAAAGAAATAAAGAACAGCCTTTTCAGAGCTGGAAATACACAATTCGGACTGTCGTCTAACTTATCCGGAACCAATATAGCTATCGACTTGGAATGGTTGCAAAACAATCTGAGAAGCTCTAAAACCAATATCGAACGGAAGTTATTTCGGAAGAATGTATATATTGACTACCTTCCGGATGCTATTGTATACTGTCAATCAAGTCCGGTTCACCCATATAGGAGACGCCTCCGAAAAACAGCCTCTTATTTCTTCCCTTCGCTTTTGGAAGGGAACTGGAATTTCTGTAACCGAATAGTACAGCATCTGATACCTTCTCCGCTAAAAATGTGTATCTTCGTCAGTGTATGGACATTGCTGATTACAGGATATAACTGGGCATTATCTATCGGCTGGTGGCTTATACTCTTCGGCCTACTAGTTACTTATAGTCTGGCTATTCCGGATTATTTGGTGGAAGACAAAAAGAAAAAACATTCAATATGGAGAAAAAGACATTTAAGCAACGAATTAAAGAAAAACCCAGTTTAAAGCAAGCAGTGTATCGGCTTATTATGCATCCTGTCAAAACTCGTCCAAACTGGTGGATACGCCTCTTTGATTTCATCTACCTGAAACGCGGAAAAGGCTCTGTGATCTATCGGAGTGTACGCAAAGATCTTCCTCCTTTCAACCATTTCTTTTTAGGAAAATATTCTGTGGTTGAAGATTTCTCCTGCCTTAATAATGCAGTTGGTGATTTGACTATCGGAGATTATACCCGTGTCGGATTAAGAAATACGATTATAGGTCCGGTCAATATCGGCAATCACGTTAATCTAGCCCAAAATGTGACCGTAACAGGACTCAATCATAATTATCAGGATGTGAAAAAGATGATCGACGAACAAGGGGTCAACACACAGCCCGTTGTTATTGAAGATGACGTATGGGTAGGCGCTAACTCAGTTATTCTTCCAGGAGTGACTTTAGGGAAGCACTGTGTAGTAGCTGCCGGAAGCGTAGTCAGCCATTCCGTACCTTCCTATTCTATATGTGCCGGATGTCCTGCAAAAGTTATCAAAACCTATGATTTTGAAACAAAAGAATGGAAAAAGGTGGAAAAAACAGTATCCGGTAATTATAAATAGTGAGAATAGCTACGCAATATACCTCATAAAGGTGATTGTGACACCCACTGAAACGCTTTATCTTTGCAGTATCAGAATTGAATTAATTAGTCATAATTTTATTACGTAGCCACATTTAAGTAAAAATGAAATAGAGTCCCGCCGAAGCGATTTCGTCGGGATTTTGTTTTTGCTTTAAGCACAGATTACACAGACTTTAGGTTTTATTAATCAGGAGACATAACTCCGTTAATCTGTTCCTAAAATAAAAAAACGAGCTAATTCCTTCTATGGAACCACTCGTCTCGCATCAGAAAAGCCTTTGGGGCTTTTCTTTTCATTACCTCTTTTTTCCTGAAAACTAATCTTCTTTTTACCTAAAAACGTATTACCTATCGTTGTCCTTTTACCTTCTATTAAAACTTTTCCTATTGAACTAAAACTATTAATACCTTAAATTGTCAAATCTAATACCTTTAACCTTTTTCTTTTACCTTATAAACTAACAGTTTCTCAACTGCACTGCAAAGGTACGAAATATTTTCGTGTACGCAAACGGTTTTGTGTTTTATAACACTTTCAGTAGTTACAAATCTTTCACATCACTAAGCGTAACCAGCTTATTTACAATAGCATAGATAGTCAGGCCAGCTGCACTGTGTATTTGCAATTTTTTGCTAATATTCCTCCGGTGAGTAATCACTGTATGAATCGATAAAAACAATTTTTCCGCAATTTCTTTATTAGTCATACCTTTTACCACACAGATCACAATCTCTTTCTCCCGTTGGCTAAGTGCGTCCTGACTATCCACTTCATCCTCTTCCGAAGACATATCCAACAAACCGGCAATTTTCTTGGAAAGAGTTTCCAGATCATCGAATATGGAGATCGACTCGTCATACTTACTTAGCAATGAAGCATCCACAAAAGAAGTGACCAATGCTATCAAACGTATCTTTTTGCCAGATACTTCTTCCCGGAACTTATTTACGTCAAAATAATCGCCAAAAGTCGGATTTACAATCAACATTTCAGGGCATTGTGTCCGCAAGCAATCATGCAAAGCCTCAGCAGAAAGTAACTCTATTGGCTGCACCTTTGCATTAGGAAGACGTTTCAATGCCGCAGTCAGTCCTCCACGAATAATCACAGAAGTTTCTGCAATGGCTATTCGAATAACTTCGTTATTTTTCATTTTCTCTTATCCTCCTTTCCAACTTCAGAATGGCAGGAACAAAAATATAATCTTCAACCTTGCAATGGGATTCCAATCCCGCCTCACAAGCATAGATATCAAAAAGGGCTGCATTCAGCAAATTTTCGTTCGCCTTGGCAGGGCAATATTTAATTATGATATTTTTCAGTTCTGTCAACTTCTCCCCTACTTGATCATGATGCTTAGAGAACGTACTGATCTGGTAGTTTTTAGGAGCATCCCCTTTAATCAGTAAATCCACATACTTAAACACTGTTTTTTCTTCATAATCCATGTGCTTGCGCACCTCCTTTGTATATTCATCGAAGAATTTGAGAATAAGAAAAGCGACATCATCCTGAGAACAGTCTATCGCTTCAATCAGTTTACGACGAATAGCGGGAAGGGAGAAATCAAGAAAATAAATATGCGCCTGACGCAGATAATCTATCAATCCTGGAATGGAAATTTCTCCGTCATCTCCATCCAACCGGGAAAAACCTTCAGCTATAAAGTTGACAACAATAAGAAAAGTCCGACAGTCTACTCCGTTAAGTTCACAAACTTCTTTGACCGTTTTATCACCAAATCCCAACGAAAGTCCGAAACGGCTCATCACTTGCAACAAAGAATAGTTATCACTGATAAGATCAATCATCTTATCGGTTGGTTTATATTTCTGTAAATTATCCATTTATGCCTATTTATATTTAGATACTGCAAAGAAACGGAATATTTCACGGAAATACAATCACCATTTATAGGTATTTCAATTAATTACGGATTACTAAATACTAATTATATGCTAGTAATTTCTAACAGGAGTTTAGGCTGGCTACTCTTTTTTTAGTAATTTTGTCGCTATTAAATTGTAATTAGTAATTTATAATTAAAGTGATATGGCAAACGAACTCGAACTGAAATACGGCTGCAACCCTAACCAAAAGCCTGCCCGTATTTTCATGAAGGACGGCGAACTCCCCATTGAAGTACTGAACGGACGTCCCGGTTATATTAATCTGTTGGATGCATTCAACAGTTGGCAGTTAGTGAAAGAGCTAAAAGAAGCTACCAGGCTACCGGCTGCCGCTTCCTTTAAGCATGTAAGTCCAGCCGGCGCTGCCGTTGCAGTGGAAATGAATGATACACTCAAAAAGATTTATTTTGTAGATGATGTGAAGTTGTCCCCATTAGCCACCGCCTATGCACGCGCACGTGGTGCCGACCGTATGTCGTCGTATGGAGATTTCATCGCATTGTCCGATACCTGTGACGAAGAAACCGCACGCCTTATTAATCGTGAAGTATCTGACGGTGTGATTGCTCCGGATTATACTCCCGAAGCATTGGAAATTCTCAAAAACAAGAGAAAAGGTACATACAATGTAATCAAAATAGATCCGGCTTATCGTCCGGACTCTATTGAACACAAAGATGTTTTCGGCATAACCTTCGAACAGGGAAGAAACGAACTGAAAATTGACGAAAGTCTTTTGAAAGAAATGCCGACACAGAATCAAGTAATTCCTGCCGATGCAAAACGTGATTTGATTATTGCTTTAATCACTTTAAAATATACGCAATCCAACTCTGTATGTTATGCTAAAGACGGACAGGCTATCGGCATTGGCGCCGGACAGCAGTCACGTATTCATTGCACACGCCTCGCCGGAAATAAAGCAGACATCTGGTATCTACGCCAACATCCGAAAGTGATGAACCTGCCTTGGATTGAAAAAATCCGTCGTGCAGACCGTGACAATACGATTGATATATACATATCAGAAGATTATGATGATGTATTAGCAGACGGCATATGGCAACAGTTTTTCACTGAAAAACCGGAAGTACTGACTCGCGAAGAAAAACGTGCATGGTTGAACACAATGACAGGAGTATCTTTGGGATCAGACGCTTTCTTCCCCTTTGGAGATAACATCGAACGAGCACATAAGAGCGGTGTCAGCTACATAGCACAGCCAGGTGGTTCTGTACGCGACGACCATGTTATCAGCACTTGCGACAAATATAATATGGCAATGGCATTTACAGGAATTCGTTTATTCCACCATTAAAAAACATAGTTAATAAATAAGGGGCTGCCTCAAAAAGCAGCCCCTTATTTATTAACTTATTACCAAAACAGATTAATACAATTCACTTCCATCTACATTACCCGGAATAGTAGAGTCAAACCAAGATAAATCTGTCTTGTTTGTTACCCATTTATTGTAATTCTTATAAGCTTTTACCACTGATGATTTTTCTTTCGGATATCTCCATGCCGCTTCATCTGCAGAAGTTCGTGGAAAATCCAATGCCCAACAATACATATCTTTCATTCGGAAATAAATACCTTTCGATACATCCGAACAATCTTTCCCGTTTCCCAACAAATTCATATCCATTTTTGATGTCGGAGCAAAATCCGTTAAATGAATCTCATGCGAACGCTTATTGACAAATATAAACGGATTAAACTTCATCATAGAAACATTGCTAGTTACTGCTTTTAATGGGATAGTCACAACCAACTCTTCTGCCGAAACAAAAGAAGAGCCTTTTTCTGTATTGATAAAACCTGTTTCACCACCAGCAAAAGGTTTACTTATATCTTCCCAAATAATGAAAGTAGCGTTTGAGTCTCCACTTTCTAAAATAGCTCCCTCTACTTCTGCTACATCAATATCATTCGAAGCCAACGGTAGTTCTATCCCAAAACCAATTTTTGTATAACTTGCCGCACCCTTAGCAATCGGTCTAAACCGCATTTGGATACCGTTAATTTTATTATCCACATTTTTATAGACACTATATGTATAGTTCACTACAAAGTCATTTAAATCATAATCACCGGGATTAGGCCATTGATCTTCGAAAGCTAACGTACCATGAATTGATTCAGCCACAGTCACATCTTCATCAACTGGAATATCTTCACCCGGCTTAATAGCTTTTTCAGGAGTAGCCGTTACCTTTACCATTACATCATTGAAATCATAATCAGCCTTCCTGTCTCCAAAAGGACGGATATCAAAACCTGTCACACAACAATTATAGCCGTCCAATTCACGAGTTACTGCTTGAGTTTTGCCCCATGTATTCAATTCTGGAGTAGAGTAATACATTCCATTCACATCCCCATTAACGGCAGGACTCATCGTATTCTTAAAACTATATGCAAGTTTATCTGTTATAGCAGTACCGTCTTTTTTAAATCCGGCACGCGCAACGGCAAACCCGATTCGTGTACCATTTGGAAAAACCTTACTATATTTTGAGCCATCCCAATAAAGCAACTGAACTTTTAAGCCTGACGGACATTGCAACTGATTTGTGTTAGGCAGTAACATAGTCATGTGAAGTTTATAAACATCACTTTTTAAATCTCCCTCTTTATAATTATAATACAGCAATGAATTATAAACAGTTTGATTATCCACACAGAAACCACCGTCTCCAACATAAGTCACCCAAACCTGAGCTCCGTCCTCATCAACAATTCTCAAATCAGAATTCTTTGATAAATCCGCTATCTGAACATTCTTTTTTTCCGGATACCAACTATCAATCTTATTAATCAATGCCGGAGAAAGTTGTTCTTTTGACACCAACGAGCAACCTCCCTGAACAGGTATACCATTCTCATTCACTTCGTCATTTTTATAAGGAATAAATAATTGATAAAGGCCGCTGATTGGACCAAAAATCTGTGGAATTTCATCTGCAGCAGCACGAGTCACAGTAGCAGCCTGCGGGAAAGCAACTCCACGAAAATTTAATGAGCTAACATTCCGTACATCCACTTCCTGCACCTGCCCATATCCTGCAGTAAGTGGAGCAACAAAGACTTTAGAAAGATTATTGGCGACGACTACATCCGCATTCAATTTACCGGAAGCATCTGTATATCCAACAAAAATAGGTTCGACAGAGATAATTCCTTCTCCCGTGTAAGGTTGACTTGCAAATATCCCCATTTTTACACCTTTCTGTGTTTTTCCTTCTCCGTCAGTAGCAGTAATAGATATGCTCCTCTCTGTTTTTAGAGAAAAATCTGTAGATAAACCAAGTTCTGCATTTTCCAGATCTTCCTCATTCTGAGTAGATAAGTTTTTTTCTTCTATACATGAAGCGAAAATCAGACTGATGATTCCAAAAGAAAAATACTTTAAATTTCTCATATTCATATAATGTTTGTTTTGATCGACCCAAAGATAGCTATTTTAAATAAAAGTATCAAAAAACATAGTTATTTTATCCCCACTTATGATGAGAATGAGACTATTATTCCATTATTAATAGGGATTTTCTATTTCTACAAGGTACCCTATCTTTGCAGCATCACATTAAAAAAATATCAAAGATGAATAAAATTGGAGTATTTTATGGTTCCACAACCGGAACAACCGAAGACGTCGCCCGTCGAATTGCAGAGAAACTAAATGTTCCTTCCGCACATATTTTTGAAGTATCTAAACTTACAGAGGCTTTAGTCAATGAGTATGATGTACTTGTGCTAGGCAGCTCTACTTGGGGAGCCGGCGAACTGCAAGACGATTGGTATGACGGAGTAAATGTTTTAAAGAAATGCGATTTGTCTCATAAATATGTAGCCTTGTTCGGTTGCGGTGATTCCGACTCATATAGCGATACATTCTGCGATGCCATCGGGATTATTTATGAAGACCTGAAAGACGCGCATTGCAAATTCTGCGGAGCAGTAGATACGGCCGGATACACATTCGATTCTTCCATAGCGGTCGTAGACGGCAAATTTATCGGACTTCCAATTGATGAAGTCAACGAAGACAATCAGACAGAGGAACGTATCAGTGCGTGGGCTGAACAAGTAAAACAAGAAATAAGCTAACCTTCACCTTAATATAAACAATTGTTTGCATCATGGCTACCAAAAGAATCATTCCCGGTGAAATCCGGATTTTCCTCAATCATATTTATGAGTTTAAGAAAGGTATACGTAACATGGTACTTTATACAATGAGTAAAGAACATGAAGACTTTGCCGTGCGCCGGTTGAAGAACCAAAACATCAGCTATATGATACAGGAGATAGGTACTAATAAAATCAACCTGTTTTTTGGTAAACCCGAATGTATGGAAGCTATGCGACATATTATCACTCGTCCTTTAAATCAATTGACAGCTGAAGAAGATTTCATTTTAGGAACAATGCTGGGATATGATCTTTGCCAGCAATGCAAACGCTATTGCAACAAAAAAAGAGGTATTAAGATTGCTGTTTAAAAGATAACTTTGGCCTTGTAAGCTTTGTTTGTATGTAGTTTGTACCGAGCAGAATCGTTTCTAAAAAGACAGATAATCGGAGAAACGTTTTCCAATGGGAACTTGTTATACCAAGAAACGATTCGCTCAACAACAAACTAACAATAAGCAACGTTATGACTCAACAGCAAGAACAATTCAAAGCCTATTATACTCCAAGGCGAGAACTTTTTACCTTGTTGAGTGACAAATTGCCATTCTGAGAATATCAGCAGGCTTCACAATCTTTCTCTCTAGAGGCAGGGAGTATTCTTCATCTCATCTCTAAAGACAAAAC
The DNA here is from genome assembly GCF_002222615.2 of Bacteroides caccae. Taxonomy (NCBI): domain Bacteria; kingdom Pseudomonadati; phylum Bacteroidota; class Bacteroidia; order Bacteroidales; family Bacteroidaceae; genus Bacteroides; species Bacteroides caccae. Next base: position 3,522,973 of record NZ_CP022412.2, read on the forward strand.
TGCCTGACTGTTCCATTAAACTAACGGGAGTAAGTAAAATGGCAATCTCTTGCCTGACTGCAGATGTTCATGAGGATAAAACATAAACTAATACTATCAGCAGAGAGGTACTTAATTTTTTGAACATAAAGGCTAACTATTCATGGGTTAATGTCTTGTTTTAATTGACTATCTATATAATACAACTAAAACATCCAAACTACTAAAAGGAGAAAGAAAGATTATAGTGATTTATTAGATTCCATGTCCTCTCACATATCAAATTATGATAATAAAAAGAACAATATGAGGGTCAGTATTATAAAATAATATATATTCGCTTCATAAACATAGTAATTATATGTCACGAGAGAAAATATTAATCAGAACTTCCTGGGTAAGTACAATTGGCAACGCCATACTTTCCGCATCAAAAATCATTATCGGATTATTTGTAGGTAGTTTGGCTGTACTCGGTGACGGTATTGATTCGGCAACCGATGTAATCATCTCTATCGTAATGATTTTCACTGCACGCATCATGAACCGCCCACCTTCAAAAAAGTATGTATTCGGCTATGAGAAGGCGGAAGGAATCGCAACCAAAATCCTGTCGCTCGTAATATTTTATGCCGGTATGCAAATGTTGTTATCCTCCGTTGCCAACATCTTTTCGGATGCAACGAAAGAGGTTCCCTCGGCTATTGCGATATATGTTACTGTATTCTCTATCATTGGAAAGCTCTTGTTGGCCCATTATCAGTATAAACAAGGAAAAAGAATTGATAGCTCCATGCTGACAGCAAATGCGATCAATATGCGTAATGACGTTATTATCTCATCCGGAGTTTTGGTAGGACTGGTCTTTACCTTTATATTCAAACTACCGATACTCGATTCAATCACAGGATTAATAATCAGTCTCTTTATTATAAAATCGTCTGTCAGTATCTTTATTGATTCTAACGTCGAACTAATGGACGGTGTTAAAGATGTGAATGTATATAACAAGATCTTTGAAGCCGTAGAGGAAGTCCCCGGCGCAAGCAACCCGCACCGTGTAAGGTCAAGAATGATAGGGAATCTTTATATGATTACCCTCGATATAGAGGTTAATCCACAAATTACCATCACACAAGCCCATGAGATTGCAGAATCGGTGGAAAAAAGCATAAAAAGTTCCATAGATAACGTTTATGACATTCTTGTACACGTAGAACCTGCCGGTGAATGCCAGACAAATGAAAAATTCGGAATAGATAAAGATATGGTCGAAAAAACAATAAATAAACCATAATTAATAGATATAATTGACCTTTGTCACATATGTTACAGTTTTAATCTATATGCCCGTATTATCTTTGCAAAAAAAATAGATTATGGAACAATTACATGCTCATGAAGTCCTTCACATGATGAAAGGTAATAGTTACTCAGAATTATCATTAAAGAAGGCAATCAGTGAAAAGTTCGGAGAAGATCAACGCTTCTATACTTGTTCGGCAGAAAATATGGATATTGATGAACTTATAGAGTTTCTCAAGATGAAAGGTAAGTTTATGTCTACCGATGAAGGTTTTACCGTAGATATCACAAAGGTTTGCAATCATTGACTCTGCCTTCTTACTAGAATAATAACAGCTTTCATTTTGCGGATATGAAAAATGAAAGCTGTTTTTTATATATGTTTATCTGGAGACAAATCTTTTATACACTGTTTTAATAGCTAATCTTCACTCCTGCAAAAAAACTTCTCGGCAGTGCGGGACCATAGATATAGCCGGAATCACGGTTTGCTCCTCTATCAAAATCTTTCTGATAGGCTTCCAAAATATTCTGAACACCACCGCTAAGTTGTAAATCAACTGTTTTATATAATTTAAAGTCATAAGCAAGTTTCACGCCCAAATCTAAGAACTTCGGAGTTTTAACAGCTTCCGCTTTTCGTTCGGGCATATCACCCATTGCAGCATTTTCGGCTGTAATATCCATGCGTTGCACAAACATACTACCGGTATATGTACCTGACAAGGCTATTGATAAAGGTTTAATCGGAATATAGGTAGCGGTGAAATAGCCATACACATTGGGAGTACGGAAAATCGTCCTCTTGGCAGGCACATCATCATGCCACTTATGCGGTTCATCATATCGGCTACGCTGCAATGTCAATCCTGCCTGTACTTGCAACAAGGAAAGATAAGCCAGTTTCCCTTCCAGCGTTACCCCCACTACTTTGGCACCCGGACCATTACTACGTAATTTCACCAGAACACCGTCTCCACGATTATAAGGTTCACCCAGCACAAAGACATCTGTCAGTTTTGTGTAGAATCCTTCTATCAGAAAATTAGTCTGAAAAGCGCCAAAACGATGATAGATATCTGCGGATGCACTAAAACTCTGCGACTTCTCTTCCTTCAGATTCTTCGTCCGTTCAATCATGGCAACAGTTCCACCTACATTTTCAATATGCATATCCTCATCAAAAGCCTGAGGAGCACGAAAACCGGAAGAATAACTCAAACGCAAGTTGATATTCTGCGTAGGATTAAAGCGCAAATTGGCACGTGGGCTGAAAATGATATTATCTACCATATTATGTTTATCGAGACGTCCTCCGACCAAAATACTCCAGCGTTCATTCTTCCACTCATTTTGCAGGAAGGCGCTGTAAATATTCACTGTCTGATCCGTATGACGATCGTATCCCCACATATTATCTTTCAGCCGGTCACGGTTGTATTCAAGTCCCGCAGTGAGATCGGAAGGCATGAAAAGACATTTATCAAACGTATGTACGTATTGGGCACCCCCCATAGCAATAAGGTCTGTTGTCTTTCCGTATGCTTTGAGAGGGTCATTCCCGGGACCGTAATAACTGTCACGGTCTGTATTGGCAGCCGACGCGAAGATACTCAGACGATTCTTTTCATTTGGTGAGAAATAATCATATTTCAAACTCCCGCCGTCTATCGAATGTTGTAACTGCTCCGCAATATGGGCTTCGTGAGGTGGACGGTCCAACATATCCCCACCCCGGCGAAACTCCTGCATATGGTGATATTCGAATGTCAACTTTGAATATGTACTTGTCTTCAGATAAGAACGGAAACCGACTGTTTGATTCTTCAATTCAGGAAGTTCTGTAAATCCGTCGCCGTCATAGTCATATCCGGACCGATGACGGTTTTGTCCGAAAATATACAATCCCGCACGATGATCGTCAGTCACCAAAGAAGCATTCAACGATGTGTTATTATCAAACGAGGAACTTCCTCCGACAGAAGTAATGGTATGCGACAACTGACCGGAGTTACGTAAAGGTTCCTTCGTAATGATATTAATTGTTCCAGCAATGGCTGAAGAGCCGAACAAGGCTGATCCTCCCCCACGCATGACCTCTACTCGCTCAATCATACTGGCAGGAATCTGCTCCAACCCGTATACTCCCGAAAGAGCGCTGAACACAGGACGCGAATCAATCAATATCTGCGTATAAGGCCCGTCCAAACCATTGATACGGACTTGCTGGAAACCACAATTCTGGCAGTTTGTTTCTACACGGACACCGGGTTGGAAGTTCAACCCCTGCGACAGAGTTGAAGAATTAGTCGTTTCAAAAAGTTTCAAATCAACAACATTGACCAAAGTCGGAGCCAGACGCCGAGTCGTTTCACTGCGATTGGCAGAAACCACCACTCCGTCTAAAGCGATCGCATCTTCTTCTATTTCAAAATCTTCCTCTAATGTCTTTCCTCTCTTCAGGGTAACGTTGCGAGTAAGTGTTTTATAGCCAACTGAACTCACTTCGAGAACAAAGCTACCTTCCGGCAGGTTCTTCAGAAAATAATGCCCGGTTGCATCAGTCACAGTTCCTATCGTAGTGCCTTTCAGTGCGACTGTAATATAAGGCAAATGTTCTTTCGTCTTTTTATCCAATACATGACCGATAATATTTGCATCAGATTTTTTCAGCTCAGGGTAATCCGGATTCTCAGCGAATGCGGCCGATAAGACACAACATAGGCTGACCAGGACTAATAGATATTTCTTCATTGTCGTTAGTCTTTTAATCGTTTAAATTCAGAAAGTAATAAAGGAAACGGAAACAATAATAAGTACTGTTTCTAAAAATAAATAGCAATTTCGATAAATGTAGACTAAGGGACAGGAGGTGCCCTAAGAGAGACAACACCCGGACAAGACCGGCAATAACACGCACCTTGCGGACGAATAAGAAGAATACATAATAATGATAAAACGGAAACAACAAATATAGGTAATAACCCGCTATCTGTCACCAACACTTGGTTCAATAGATGAAGTAACTGAAACTCAACTGTCGTGTGATTGTGTTCGGTGCCCTTCTTAAAAGGATGTGAGTGGACAATTGTAACCCCGTTTACTACATGAGAGTGAGTAAACAAAGTAATCCCTGCCATGTACGAAATAAATAGTACAGGCAGAAAAAACTTTATTATATTCCGATACAGTTGTCTCATTCGTTAGTTTTGTGTAACAAAAACAATAGCGTTTTCTGCGAAGCAAAGATAGGGATTGTTTTATATCCGGACAATCCCCATTTATGACGATTTCAGAGCTTAAAAGAATTATTAAACCATTATTAATAGCTAATCTTTACTCCTACAAAGAAACTTCTCGGCAGTGACGGGCCGTAAATATAACCAGAGTCACGATCTGCACCTTTATCAAAGTCATCCTGATAAGCATTGAAGATATTCTGTATGCCAGCATTTATCTGGAGATTCATTGATTTATAAAGTTTAAAATCATAAGCCGCCTTTAAACCTATATCAAAGAAATCTTTTGTATTCACCGTAATCGGGTTCTCAAGGAATCCGGGGACTGGCTCGTGAGGAACCAGCATTGAACCGGTATATGTACCCGAAAGCGCAATGGATAACGGCTTTATCGGTGTATAGGTTGCTGTGAAATAGCCATAAGTGTTAGGTGTGCGCATCATTTTCTTTACTGCCGGTGCGTCCTTATTCCACGTATGCGGTTCACTGTAATGACTCTGTTGCAGAGTTACCCCTGCCTGAATCTGGAATTTATTCAGATAAGCCATTTTTCCCTCCAATGTAAGTCCCATTACCCGAGCTCCCGGTGCATTATGACGTGTACGTATCAGAACTCCGTCTACAACTTCACCGTCGGTAAGAGCAAAGACATCTGATAATTTAGTATAGAATCCTTCAATCAGGAAGTTTATCTGAAAAGCGCCAAAACGCCGATAAACATCCGCAGAAGCACTCAAACTCTGAGATCTTTCTTCTTTCAGATTATCAGCAAGTTCAATCATTGCTACTTTACCACCTACATTTTCTACGTGCAAATCCTCATCAAAAGCCTGGGGAGCTCGGAAACCGGATGAATAACTCAAACGAAGATTGATATCCTTGGTCGGATTGAACCGCAGATTGGCACGGGGACTGAAAATGAGATGATCTATCAGGTTATGTTTATCAAAACGACCTCCGAGCAAAAATCCCCAACGATCATTCTTCCATTCGTTTTGTACGAAAGCACTACCGATATTTACTTTCTGATCTACCGTACGGTTGTATCCCCACATATTGTCTTCCAGTTTGTCCTGATTAAATTCCACTCCGGCAGTAAAATCAGAAGGCATGAAAATACATTTACCAAAGCTGTAAACATATTGTGAGCCTGCCATCCAATTTAGGTCAGTAGTGTTTCCGTAAGCATTCGGGTCCTGCCCACCTCCATAATAGCTATCACGATTAATATGTTGCGCAGATGCGAATACATTGAAACGATGTTTCTCGTCAGGTGAGAAATAATCGAACTTCATACCACCACCATTGATAGAATGCTCTGTCTGCTCAGCCACATTCGCTTCATGAGGCGGACGGCTGAGCATATCTCCTCCTCTACGGAATTCTTCCATGTGATGATATTCGAAAGTCAATTTGGAATAAGTAGTTGTCTTCAGGAAAGAACGGAAACCGACCGTTTGCCCGTGTATCTTCGGTATTTCCGAATATCCATCTCCGTCATGGTCATACGCCGACCGATGACGGTTCTGACCGAAGATATATAAACCTGCACGCTGGTCATCCGTCACTAGTGAGGCATTCAATGCTGTACTGTTATCAAAAGCGTCACCGTCGCCAATCCCAGTAATAGTATGCGACAACATACCCGAATTACGAATCGGCTCCTTTGTGATGATATTGATTGTACCTGCAATAGCAGACGAACCGAACAACGCCGAACCACCTCCGCGCATCACTTCCACACGTTCAATCATGCTGGCAGGAATCTGTTCGATGCCATATACTCCGGAAAGTGCACTGAAGATAGGACGAGAATCCAGCAGGATTTGTGTATAAGGACCGTCCAGTCCATTGATACGTACCTGCTGGAAGCCACAGTTCTGACAATTGGATTCTACGCGAACTCCCGGCTGAAAATTCAGTCCTTGTGCTAAAGTTGTCGAATTGGTATTCTCAAAGATTTTCAGATCGACAACATTCACCAATGTCGGTGCCAAACGACGGGTTGTTTCATTGCGATTGGCAGAAACAACGACACCGTCCAATGCTACCGCATCTTCTTCTATTTCAAAATCTTCCTCCAGCGTATGTCCCTTCTTCAAGGTCACATTCCGCCTCACCGTTTTATAACCTACAGAACTAACTTCAAGTACGAAATTTCCTTCGGGAAGGTTCTTCAGGAAATAATGTCCGGTTACGTCGGTTACAGTACCGATTGTTGTTCCTTTCAGAGCAATAGTAATATAGGGCAAATGTTCTTTTGTATTTTTATCAAGGATATGACCAACAATATTCGCATCCGATTTACGCAATTCCGGATACTCAGGATGCTCGTGAAGAGCAGCTTGTCCTTCAAGAGCAGGCAACAATGCACAGCACAAGCAGACAAGCGAAAATATGTATTTTTTCATTTTTCGTTTATAATTCGTTCTTCGTTAAGTATTCACATGAAAAATCAGACAATACCCAGCCTCAAACAAGGCAGAATATCATCAGCTAAATAACTGAAAAACGAATCGCAGGCGGTGCCCGAAGTGCAGTCACTCCATGATATGGAGCATGAGAATGCATATGCTGCGGACGACCGAGCAACAGGCACAATAAAAAAGGGATGAAAAGAGAAAGAGCAAAAATAACAGCCGCACCGTCCGTCGTCAGATGAGACAGGAAATGAATATGTATCAGCTCGACTGTTGAATGTTCATGTGCCGCCCCTTTCTTAAACGGGTGTGAATGGACGATTGTCACGCCATTGACCACATGTACGTGGGCAAAGAATGTAAGGCTTACCAGATACGATACAAAAAGTATCGGCAAGAAATAGCGCGTTATATTCAGTAACAATCGTTTCAACTCATTTCTACTTTGGGACGGCAAAGATACAAACTATTTTTTTAACAATCAATTTTCAGACAGAATACTGTTAATATACGGCTGAAGCTATCATTTGTATAAACAGAATCAGGAATACCATAGCAATCGGATAAACTGTTGCGTATGCCACACTGGGAATATTACTGTCTACCATTGAATCGGCAGCAGCCAGACCGGGCGTACTTGTCATACCACCGGTGATAGTTCCCAGCAAATCGAGTAAACTAATTTTAAATATCAGACGCCCCACAACTGTTGCAATAAGCATCGGCACCAAAGTAATGGCTGCTCCTACACCGAACATCAGTAGCCCGCTTTCCTGAAAAGTAGCTACGAGATTTTTTCCGGCGGAAGTACCTACTTCGGCTAAGAAAAGAAGCAGACCTAATTGGCGCAGCAACTGATTGGCAGGTCCCGACATAGACCAAATAATAGGTCCTGTCTTACCGATCGCACTCAGTACGAGAGCTACCATTAGGACACCTCCGGTCAATCCCGGTGAGAATGACAGACTTTCGGAGAAAGAGATATTTATTTTGCCAAACAACACTCCCAGTACAATCCCCATTGCAATCGGGAAGAAGTCTGTATCCGACAATTTCTTCGCATTATTTCCCAGTAGGCGGGCTATACCTTTAAGTCCTTCTTTCTCTCCCACAACCATTAACTTATCGCCGAATTTCAAGGCCAAATCAGGCGACGGGGATAAATCAATACCACTTCGACGAATACGGGTCACTGTGCAACCAAAGTTTTTCTGTAAATTCAAATCTCCCAATTGCTTGTTTATCATGTCCTTTTTGGTCAATAACAAAGACTCTATTTCCTGTGTTTTATCCAAAGGAAGTTCGCCTTCTTCACGCTCGCCTACCAGCACTGCGAGTTGATTTAGTGATTCTTCGCTACCTACTGCTTGTATATAGTCTCCTTCGTGCAACACGGTAGAAGCAGTAGGAATAGATATTTCATCACTATGTTTCAGACGGGAAATAACAGCTCCTGTCATTCCTCGAGCATTAATCTGCATCAGACTGCGGTTGAATACGTTTGAATTAGTGATACGATAGATGCAGGTAATCAATTCAGGGAATTGTCCACGACGTTCTATCTCCAGGCGACGTGCTTCTTTATCCAAGTCCACCCGCATGATTTTAGGCAGCAGCTTAACAAACAAAATCACACCGATAACTCCAAACGGATATGCGATACCGTAAGCAATGGAAGCCAAAGGTGAGTGTGTACTGTCAATAGCGACGGCTAAGCCCGGCGTACTGGTTAATGCTCCGGCAATCAGACCTACCACACTGGGAGTATCAATGTCGAACGCATACTTCAGTCCTACCGCCGTGAGACAGGCGGAACAAATGATAAGCATAGTAATGAGAATCAACGTCTTCCCCTTACTACGGAAAGAATCGAAGAATCCGGGTCCTGCCTGAATACCGATAGTAAAAATAAAAAGTACCAAACCGAAATTTCCCAATTCTTTGGGAATGATGACGCCAAAGTGCCCGAAAAGAAGTGCGATAAAGATTACCGCTGACACATCAAGAGATAACCCCTTAATTTTAACTCTTCCCAGCATAAATCCCAACGCGACAATCAGGAAAAGGGAAAAATAAGAGGAGTGCAACAAGTCAGTAAACATAAAAATAAAGGTTAGTTAGTTTTAAGGGCGCAAAGGTACGGATTTTATTTCAATCCGCACAACATTCCATCTTACAAGTGATTTCCTCACACGGCTTTTTCATTTAAGAAATATTGTTCGTCGCTCGTTATTGTAGTAAAAATCCTTATATTCGTGCGCAGCGATGCGGAAACATCACCATAGGTGTTTCTTCTTATCGTTCATTTTTGACGGGATACTATCTCCTTGTGTTGACGGTTTGAATTCTCTGCATATTTGGAAGAAATGGAAAATGTTATCTTATATTACTTTGTAAACGAATGCGCTTATCGATGCTCCTCTACTCTATAATACAGTTTTTCCTATTTTTACAACCAGCTATTCCAATATTAATAAACTTGATTTCTGTTTATAATAAACTTTTGGATAGTTTATTATAAACGGTATCAGAGTTTATTAAAAACTATTTTTTTCGTTTTTCGGAAATGGATTAAATGTTTTGCGCAAAAATACAAACAAAATAGGGCAATAATCGTTAGACTATTGCCCTATATCATATCTATCCTGATACTAAAACATATCAGTCTGAATGCTATTTATGTATCTATTTTTCTTATATCACTCATGCTATTTATCACTTTTATTTCTTCAAAGATACAAAATAAAAAGTCGTTTGTCAAGTATTCCAGAAGAAAAGCAGATTATTCACGCACGGCTGAGATAATAAGGGGACTATCAGTAAGCTTCACTGACGTGTTGCATTTTCCAGCTCAAAAATGAGAAAAATTCAGATTTGAGATATTCGTAAATCAGTGATTACCAATAACGGGATTTCCCCTCATGCCGCAGTGGCATGGGTCGGAGAATCGAACGACTAATTCAAAGCTTAAATGAAAAAGCCGTGATTTCCTCATTTTCAAATTCCAAAGTGAAAAGAATTGGTTCAAACTTTTTATAATACCTACATATGATTAACGTCTCAACTCTTTTTCATTTCTTTTGGGTATTTTTCCACATTTCAGTTCCCCGTACCTTTGCAACTGAAAAATTTATTAATCATTATCTATCAATATTAAGTATGAAAATTTTAAACTTTTGGACAGTTGCTCTTATGGCACTATCATTTTCAACAACATTTGTTTCTTGCGGTGACGACAACGATATAAATCTTGCAAAGGAAATTGCCGGCACTTATAATGGATATTCAGTCGGTGAATGCGATATGTTCTCAGACTATTTGTTGGGCGATCAATCCAGCGCAACAATAACCGGTAACGAAGACGGTAGCATTAATTTGGTATATAAATCCGGTTCAGGTGATTTCCGCCTGAATAATTTAAAACTTTCCTCGAAATCTTTCAGTGGTTCAGGTGAAGTGGTGATGTCCATGGGCAGTGGCACAGGTAGTAGTTATAACTACACACTGGAAGGTAGTGTAAATGAATCCAAAGTGTTAACCTTGAAGACTAATGTAGATATTCCGACACCCATGGGAGAAATGGAAATCGTGTTCATGCAAGGAGAAACACCGATAACTTATAATATAGCTGCTACCTATCAGTATAACAGTTCATTGTCTATCAGTGTTGGAGATACATCCTACGGCACAACTGATGAATGTAAAGCTGTTATCAAACGTGTATCGGACACAACGGTAGACATTACTTTAAGCGGTTTCGCTAACTTGTCAGGTGCCGGTGGTCATATGAGTTTAGGTAATTTCACTATCAGTGGAGTCAATGTAACAGCCGGAGCAAACGGAACCTATTCACTCAGCCTGGGAGAATATGAATCTACCGACAGCAATGGAAAAGCTATCACAGGAGAAAGCCTGAGTGGTACAATCGCAGCAGACGGTACTGCTACTATTAACACTGACTTCAAGCCAGGTAGTATGCCGATAGCTATTTCCACAGTATTTACAGGAAGTGATACAGCAAGTGCAGAATAAACAATCTAAATGAAAGAAATGAAAAGAAGCAATAACACTATTTTTAAATATACAATGATACTGGGAGCGGCTATGTCGCTCTCAGCTTGTAATGGATTATTTGAGAATATTTATGACGCCCCCACAGAAACTGAAATGGAAATCAAAGAAAATAGTTTCTCACAAATCAAAACTGTTGAGTACACAGAGTGGGCATATATTGATTTTTCCGGTCGTAAAGTTACCACAGTCAAAATCGGGAAAGAATATGAAAGCGAAATACCCGATAATTGGGATATCGCCATTCATCGCTATGATATAAAAACGAATGAAGGGGCAGCTTACCAAACGAGCTACACAAGTTTTGATGCCCTGAAAGCAAACGGAAAATTGCCTGATGACAAAGACTTTGTTAAAGATGAATGGACAACGGACAAAATTGCTATTGATATGTCCGGCATGATGGAAGGAAACATTGTCTATACCGACTCTTATTATAACAGTGTCCTATCCACCTGGCTGAATGTAGATACTTCGACTATGCCACCTATCTACACAATGTCCAATCAGGTCTACCTGATACGACTGAAAGACAACACCTATGCAGCCATTCGTTTTACCAACTATACCAATGCCAAAGGTATAAAGGGATACATCGACTTCGACTTCCTATATCCATTTGATTTCGAAGAAAATAACTAAGAAAACAATAACAAAGAATGAAACCTACATTTATAATATTATTATTTTCCTTTATAGCAACTTGCTCCACATTTGCACAACAATCCAGTAATTATGTCAGCGGACGTGTAACTGATACAAACGGGGAACCCCTTCCCGGCGCCACAATCTCTATAAAAGGAAAAGGAACTGGAGCCGTCACCACATCCGACGGAACATATACATTGCAACTACCCGGAACTGGCGTGTATATCATTACCGCCTCTTACGTAGGTTATCAAACAGCAGAAAAGAAATTCACAACGGACGAAAACAAAAAACTAAGTTTCCGTCTATCCGAAGATCAATTTGACTTAGGAACGGTAGTAGTTACCGGTACCCGTACTCCCAAACTGCTGAAAGATGCACCTATCATTACACGGGTGATTACCTCGGAAGATATTAAAAAGGTAAATGCCAATAATGTAGCCGACTTGTTAAAGACTGAACTTCCCGGCATTGAATTCACTTTTGCTATGGACCAGCAAACCTCTATCAATATGCAAGGCTTCGGCGGAAACTCTGTATTATTTCTTGTAGACGGGGAACGTTTGGCCGGTGAAACGCTAAATAACGTAGACTACGACCGTCTGAACCTTGATAATGTAGAACGCATCGAGATTGTGAAAGGTGCAGCATCCACCCTTTACGGTTCAAGCGCTATCGGAGGGGTTATCAACATCATTACACGCGAATCGGATGACCCATGGAATTTAAATCTTAATTCACGCTTCTCCGAGCACAATGACCATCGATATGGTGGTACTGTGGGATTCAATGCAGGTAAATTCAACAGCCTGACCAATGTACAATATAATAATGTAGATACGTATGGCGTAGATAATCTGGGAGATTTCTCAACTGTATTCGGAAGCCGAGTATGGAACTTCAAGGAACGGCTGATCTATCACCCATTGGAAACACTTAAACTGACCGCAAGAGCTGGGTATTATTTCCGTGAACGTAATAAACCGGGAGACACTCAAGACAGATACCGGGATTTCAACGGTGGGCTAAAAGCAAATTATACATTCAACACATTAAGTAATCTTGAAGTCGGTTACACTTTCGACCAATATGACAAAAGTGATTACCAGGTACTCTATAAAAATGATGTACGTGATTATAGCAATGTGCAGCATAATGTACACGCTCTTTATAATTACACTTTCAATGAAAAACATACGTTGACTGTCGGAGCCGATTACCTTCGCGATTATCTGATGTCTTACCAATTCACTGATAACGCTAACTATATCATGCATACAGCAGATGCTTTCGGACAATTCGACTGGAATCCGACTGAAAGACTAAATGTAATCGCCGGATTACGGTTCGATTATTTCTCCGATTCCAATGTTCGTCATTTATCCCCGCATTTGGGAATGATGTATAAGATTGGTAACTGTTCATTGAGAGGTTCTTATTCACAAGGATTCCGCTCACCGACTTTAAAAGAAATGTATATGGTGTTCAATATGGCAAACATGATGATGATTTATGGAAATCCTGATCTTAAATCAGAAACAAGCCACAACTTCTCCCTGTCTGCCGAGTACACAAAAAACCGTTACAATTTTTCTGTAACAGGATATTATAATCTGGTACACAACCGTATTAACACAGTTTACAGCGATGATCCCAAAGGACAAATATATACCAATACCGACAAAGTGGACATTGCAGGAGTGGACGCTAACATCTCTGCCAAATACCCCTGTGGATTAGGATTTCGTATGTCATACACTTACATCCATGAATTTATGCGTGACGGGCAGAAAAAATTCACAGATACGCGCCCGCATACGGCAACTGTAAGAGTAGACTGGGGCGAAAACCTAGATAAAGTAGATTTCAATTATTCACTCAACGGACGCATCTTGTCAGAAGTAAAAACAAACGTATACAACGATAGCTTCAACAACCCTGCTGCCGGAAGCACTGCTGTTACGTACCCGGGATATATGATTTGGGATTTAACCTTCTCGGTGGGAGTATTCAAAGGTGTGAATATGAATCTGGCTATTAATAACTTGTTTAACTATGTACCGGATTATTATTATTTCAATTCACCCACTACGACAGGAGCTAATCTGACACTAGGTCTTTCGTTGGATATAGATCGGTTCTTCAAAAAATAAACAACAATAAAACTACATACAAAGCTAAAAATAAGAGAAATGAAAAAGAAAAGTAAAATCATCTTAGGTGTGTGCATCGTTGCAGCCGTCCTGATAGGCATATCTATCTGGAATGCCTGGTTCAGCGCCACAAAGATTGCTTTCGTCAACTTCCAGACCATACAGCAGGGAAGCATATCGAAAGCAAATGACAATTCATTCATCAAACTCAGCGAAGTATCGCTTGCCAACCTCGACCGCCTGTCAAATTATGATATGGTATTTGTTAACGGCATGGGACTGCGTATCGTTGAAGAACAGCGTCAGCAAATACAGCAGGCAGCAGACAAAGGTGTCCCTGTGTACACATCAATGGCCACCAATCCTACCAACAATATCTGTAACCTCGATAGTGTACAACAGAATCTGATACGCCGCTATCTGAGCAATGGCGGAAAAACAAACTACAGGAATATGTTGAACTACATCCGTAAAGCCATTGATGGAAAAACATATTCCACAACTGAAATGGAAGACCCGGTAGAAAGGCCGAGCGATATGTTGTATCATGCCGGAATCAGTAATCCGGACGATGAGCTGGAATTTCTCACAGTTACCGACTATGAGAAATTTATGAAAGACAACAACCTCTACAAAGAAGGAGCTCGAAGAATTATAATTACCGGACAAATGGCAGATGCTACCGACCTCATCAAAGCTCTCGAAAAAGAAGGCTACAACGTTTATCCGGTTCAGTCAATGACAAGATTCATGTCGTTTATTGATGAAGTGCAGCCTGACGCTGTTATTAATATGGCTCACGGACGCATGGGGGATAGAATGGTAGATTATCTGAAAACTAAGAATATTCTGCTTTTTGCCCCACTCACGATCAACAGCCTTGTGGATGAATGGGAAAACGATCCGTTGGGTATGTCCGGTGGTTTTATGTCACAAAGCATTGTGACACCGGAAATAGATGGTGCTATCCGCCCCTTTGCCCTTTTTGCACAATATGAAGACAAAGAAGGATTACGCCACTCATACGCCATTCCCGAACGACTGAAAACATTCGTTTCCACTATCAACAACTATCTGAATCTGAAAACAAAGCCTAATAAAGACAAAAAGGTTGCTATCTACTATTACAAAGGACCGGGACAAAATGCCTTGACGGCTGCCGGAATGGAAGTAGTACCTTCGCTCTACAATCTCTTGCTTCGCATGAAACAGGAAGGTTATAATGTGTCAGGACTTCCTGCCAATGCACAAGAACTTGCAAAAATGATACAAGCACAAGGTGCAGTATTCAACTCGTATGCAGAGGGAGCTTTTGACGAGTTCATGAAAAACGGAAATCCGGAATTAATTACAAAAGAACAATATGAAAGCTGGGTGAAAGAATCGCTTCGTCCTGAAAAATATGCAGAAGTCGTTGCTGCCGACGGAGAGTTTCCCGGAAACTATATGGTCACTTCGGACGGATGTTTGGGCGTAGCCCGGTTACAGTTCGGTAATATCGTGTTAATGCCACAGAATGCAGCAGGAAGTGGAGACAATTCTTTTCAGGTAGTTCATGGAACGAACGCTGCTCCTCCGCATACTTATATCGCTTCTTATTTATGGATGCAGCACGGTTTCAAAGCTGATGCACTCATTCATTTCGGAACACATGGCAGTTTGGAATTCACTCCTAAAAAACAAGTTGCCCTATGCAGCAATGACTGGCCGGACCGTCTGGTCGGAGCTGTTCCTCACTTTTATCTCTATTCTATCGGAAATGTAGGTGAAGGAATGATGGCAAAACGCCGTTCGTATGCGACACTGCAATCTTACCTTACTCCTCCTTTCCTCGAAAGTAGCGTGCGCGGTATCTATCGTGAGCTTATGGAGAAAATCAAGATTTACAATAACTCCGCAAAAGAGAATAAAGAGCAGGAATCGCTGGCCATCAAAGCATTGACAGTAAAAATGGGAATCCACCGGGATTTAGGTCTGGACAGCATCACCAACAAGCCTTATACAGAGGATGAAATCGCCCGTATAGAAAACTTCGCCGAAGAATTGGCTACAGAAAAAATCACCGGGCAACTTTATACTATGGGTGTTCCGTATGAACCGGAACGGATTACTTCTTCTGTTTACGCAATGGCAACAGAACCTATCGCATACAGCCTTTTGGCTCTTGACAAGCAACGTGGAAAAGCTACGAACGCTATCAACAAACACCGGAGTCTTTTTACACAGCAATATCTAAATCCTGCCCGCCAGTTAGTAGAAAAGCTGATAACCAATCCTGCACAGGCAACAGACGAACTGATCTGCCGTACTGCCGGAATTACTCCTCAGGAACTGGCTAAAGCACGCCAAATAGAAGCTGACCGGAATGCTCCGAAAGGAATGATGGCGATGATGATGGCTGCCGCAGCCAAACAAGATAAAGATGATAAGAACAAGAAAATGGGAGGACATCCTGCACAGCAAAGTGAAAAGTCCCCTCATGAGAAAATTCCCGAAAGCATGAAAGAAGCCATGAAGAAAATGGGCACTAACATGGATCCGGGAAAAGCTCCTAAAGAGTATAGCAAAGAAGATATAGAGTTTTCTTTGGCAGTCACAGAAGTGGAACGCACTATTAAGAATATAGGAAACTATAAAAATGCACTTTTGACAAGTCCTGAAGAAGAACTGGCTAGTCTGATGAATGCATTGAAAGGAGGCTACACCACCCCTACCCCGGGAGGTGACCCCATAGCTAATCCGAATACATTGCCTACCGGACGCAATATGTACGCTATCAACGCTGAAGCGACTCCTACTGAATCGGCATGGGAAAAAGGGATTGCTTTAGCCAAACAAACGATTGATACGTACAAACAACGTCATAACGATTCTATACCACGGAAAGTAAGCTATACACTCTGGTCCTCCGAGTTCATCGAGACCGGGGGAGCAACGATTGCTCAAGTCCTTTATATGCTTGGTGTAGAACCTGTTCGTGATGCTTTCGGCCGTGTCAGCGATTTAAAATTGATTCCTTCGGCAGAACTGGGTCGTCCGCGTATTGATGTGGTAGTTCAGACCTCCGGACAACTTCGTGACCTTGCCGCCTCCCGTCTTTTCCTGATTAACCGTGCGGTAGAAATGGCTGCCGGTGCCAAAGATGATAAATACGAGAACCAAGTAGCGACAAGTGTAATTGAGGCTGAACGGGTATTGACAGAAAAAGGATTGAGCCCGAAAGACGCCCGGGAGATTTCAACTTTCCGCATATTCGGAGGAATAAACGGTATGTACGGTACCGGTATTCAGGAAATGGTGGAATCCGGTGACCGTTGGGAAAATGAATCGGAACTTGCTACTACCTATCTCAATAATATGGGAGCTTATTACGGTAGTGAAAAGAACTGGGAAGTTTTCCAAAAATTTGCTTTTGAAGCAGCATTGACACGTACAGATGTAGTAGTACAGCCACGTCAAAGCAATACTTGGGGTGCCTTAAGCCTTGACCATGTATATGAGTTTATGGGAGGCATGAATCTTGCCGTTCGCAATGTGACCGGTAAAGATCCGGACGCTTACCTCAGCGACTATCGCAATCGTAATAACATGAAAATGCAGGAACTTAAAGAAGCTGTCGGTGTAGAAAGTCGTACGACTATTCTCAATCCGGTCTATATTAAAGAGAAAATGAAAGGAGGAGCTTCTTCCGCAAGTGAATTTGCAGAAGTTATCACCAACACTTACGGTTGGAATGTGATGAAACCTGCCGCCATTGATAAAGAACTTTGGGATAATATCTATAATGTATATGTAAAAGACGAGCTTAACCTGGGAGTAAAGAAATACTTTGAACAACAGAATCCTGCCGCTCTCGAGGAAATGACGGCTGTCATGCTCGAAAGTGCCCGCAAAGGATTATGGAAAGCCAGCGAAGAACAAGTAGCAGAATTGAGTAAGTTACATACGGAGATAGTCAACAATTATCGTCCGTCCTGTTCGGGCTTCGTCTGCGACAATGCAAAACTACGCGATTATATTGCTTCTAAAGCAGATACGCCAACAGCCGCACAATACAAAGAGAATATCTCCAAAATCCGTGAAGCAAAAGCAAGCGGAAATGACAAAGGAGTAGTGATGAAAAAAGAAGAAATGAACCAGACTACTGAAGAACAAACAAATACATTAAGCAATGTAGCTGTCGGTATTGCTGTTATCATTGTCCTACTTGCTTTAATCCTCTTTGTACGCAAACGCCGTAAAAGCAGCCAAATGTAATTGTAACTCATAATTTGTAATTAGCAAAAATGAATACAGTTGTCCTTGTACTTATGCTTCTGACAGCATTTAATTTTCTGCTGAAGCAAACATTTTGGAAAGTAATAGCGGTGTGTGTTATCGCCGCTATCTGCGCTGCGTTTGCCGGATTAATGTGGCCGTATGCTATTGAACAGTCTAAAACCCAGATAGCAAATTGGCTTAGTAATCAACCTTTGATGTTGGATACAGCTGTATTGCTTAGTGTGGAGGTCTGCGTGCAAATGGCTTACGCCATGCTGGCTGTCCACGTGGCGAACGATTATCCGGTCAAACCTCGTATGATTGTGATGTACCGCTTTCTCCGCTGGTTTCCTGGATTATTGATTTTCCCGGTTCTATTCAGCGGGTTAATATACCTGATATTCGCCTTTCCGGGCATTTCCTTTCAGACAATAGCCTGGAGTTATGCCGGTTTTATCCTGATAGCAATTCCTTCCGGCAGATATTTATTGCTCTATTTGTTACCGGAGAAGGAATTACGCCTCGAATTGTTCTTCCTCACTAATGCACTGGTAGCTATCCTAGGAATTGTAGCCACCGTCAACGGAAGAACTTCGGCGGCAGGTGTCAGCGAAATAGACTGGCAAGCACTGGCAGGCGTTTTGGTTATCACTCTGGCCGGTGGAATCATCGGTCTTGTCTGGTGGAACTTTCGGAACAGAAACAAACAGAAAAGCATGAAGCAATAAAAAGAATCAATTACCTATTAAATAATCAACAACAATGAACTTTATATCAGATATTTTATATTGGATTTCAACAGGATTACTTGTTCCTGTCATCGTATTATTAATCATTCTCTTCTGCCGGGCACTGTTACTTGCAGGCAGTTTCTACGGACAGTATATGTCCATTCGCAAAACAGAAGCTTTGCTCCGCAATGAACTGGGGAAACTAACTTCTGAAACAGTAGGAGAACTAAATTCCAAGTTACCGGAAAAGTCGCGTTCACTCGTTATTATGTATATGCGTCAGGTACTGGATGCCCGTGACACTCCCGCACAAGTACAACGTTTATTGGCTAACTTTGAGATTGCAGCCGACAAAGACCTTGCAATCTCAAAAACGTTGACCAAACTAGGCCCTATCTTAGGATTAATGGGTACTTTGATTCCAATGGGCCCTGCCCTGGCCGGACTGGCAAGCGGAGATATTGCTTCCATGGCTTATAATATGCAGATTGCCTTTGCCACGACCGTGGTCGGATTGGTAGCAGGTGCCGTCGGGTTTCTCACACAGCAGGTTAAGCAACGTTGGTATCTGCAAGATATGACCAATCTCGAATTTATCGCTGAACTTCTGAACGAAAACCGTACTACTAAAACTACTGAGAAATGAAACATAACCTATTACGAAAAGAAGAAGACTCCGACCCCATCAGCGTAGTATCCAACTTGTTTGACGTTGCTATGGTATTTGCAGTAGCTTTAATGGTTGCCCTTGTCAGCCGCTACAACATGACTGAGGTATTCTCGCAAGAAGACTTCACCATGGTGAAAAATCCGGGTAAGGAAAATATGGAAATCATCACCAAAGAAGGAGAAAAAATCAATCGGTATACTCCTTCGGAAGACCAGGATAAAAAAGAAGGGAAACGTGGCAAGAAAGTCGGTATCGCCTATGAATTGGATAACGGGGAAATAATTTACGTACCCGAATAATTGTTACTCTAACACTACTACACGGATAATGCCTACAAATATTATCCGTGTAACTCTCTAAAGAACTCACACGACATGGCACTCTTATCAAAAGCCAACAAGAAAGAAAGGCCTTAAAAATTGACCTACATCAAATCTTTTAAAAAGAATGCACTCCCCTTGATTCATCATTTACTTTTTTAATTACCTTTGCAACAATCTTTGCTCCCTTAAACAAAAGTCTATGTACTATGTTATAACTGATAACAATTACAAGAATTCAGATACAAATAAAAAGGGAAAAAGATATGTTTACAGAAATAACAGAGGATACAATATCTGCAACAGATAGCTGTCAAATGGAAACAACAGGAACAACACTAAAGGTCTCTCCTGCCACACAGCCAACCAATCAGGTTACGTCAGAAACTTACACTGTCATTCCTCCACGACGTACCTTCAATGAACAAAAGCCATTCGTTTTTTCTATTATCGGTTTTGCCGTATTCTATATTATAGCTCTTATTGTCGGGCGTGTCATCAAAATGCGATTGCCTCATCATTCTTAATGAAAAGTAACAAAAAACAAGCCACCGAAATGAATCACTCATTCCGATGGCCTATCCCCTTTAAACACCTTTAAACAAAATGAAAATATGCCTCATTACTAACTAAACTAACTAACCCTTTGAGGCATATTTTGAAGAGGCTGTCTCACCAGCCTCTTTTTTATTATAGACAGCTTTCGCTCTCTAATCTTATTTACGAGCTTCAGCAA
This sequence comes from Bacteroides caccae, assembly GCF_002222615.2. NCBI lineage: Bacteria > Pseudomonadati > Bacteroidota > Bacteroidia > Bacteroidales > Bacteroidaceae > Bacteroides > Bacteroides caccae. The sequence goes on from NZ_CP022412.2 coordinate 3,543,505, forward strand.
TATAGCCGAGAGCTTCTTCGCATTTAGCTGTTACATAAGCCCAGTCTTCTGCTGCCACTTTATCTTTCGGGAACAATTTAGACCCCATGCCTACACAGAATACACCAGCCTTAATCCATGCTGTCAGGTTTTCTTTTGTAGGTTCTACCCCACCTGTCACCATTAACTTAGACCATGGCATCGGAGCCATTAAACCTTTCACGAAGTTTGTTCCGTAAACATCACCCGGGAATACTTTGCAAAAGTCGCAACCTACTTCCTGAGCGAAACCAACTTCTGATACAGAACCACAACCCGGAGTATAAGCCACAGAACGACGGTTACATACCTTAGCAATTTCAGGATTGAACAATGGACCTACTACGAAGTTAGCACCCAGTTGCAAATACATAGCGGCAGTAGCCGGATCAACGATAGAACCGATACCGATTGCCATTTCAGGACATTCTTTTGCTGCGAATTTTACGATTTCAGCAAATACTTCCTGTGCAAAGTCACCACGATTGGTAAACTCAAAAGCACGAACACCACCGTCATAACAAGCCTTTACCACTTTTTTTGCAATTTCTGCATCTTTGTGATAGAATACAGGAACCATTCCTGTAGAACCGATTTTATTCAATACGGCTATTTTATCGAATTTTGCCATTTTAATCTCCTATTTTAAATGAATTGTTTTTAAACTTTCAACTTATCTCTTTATCTCTGTACACGACCGCTTGCATCACCACCAGCCAATGCTTCCACTTCCTCTACGGAAACAAGGTTAAAATCACCATTAATAGTGTGTTTCAAGGCAGACGCAGCCACTGCAAATTCAAGAGCTTCGCCCTGATTAGGTTTAGTCATCAAACCGTGGATGATACCACCGGAGAATGAGTCACCACCACCTACACGGTCGATAATCGGATCAATATCATAACGTTTTGAAGTATAGAATTCTTCGCCGTTGTAAATCATAGCTTTCCAACCGTTGTGAGTTGCGGAGAAAGATTCGCGCAATGTAGAAACAACATATTTGAATCCGAATTCTTTCATCATCTGTTGAAAGATACCTTTGTAGCCTTCAGCATCTGTGTGACCGGCCTCAACGTCTGCATCCGGTTTGAAGCCCAGGCAAAGTTCTGCATCTTCTTCGTTACCGATACATACATCGACAAACTGCATCAACGGTTTCATAATAGACTGTGCTTTTTCCTTTGTCCACAGTTTCTTACGGAAATTCAAGTCAACAGAAACAGTTACACCATGACGTTTTGCAGCTTCACAAGCCAAACGAGTCAGTTCGGCAGCCTTGTCAGAGATAGCCGGAGTGATGCCAGACCAATGGAACCAGTCAGCGCCTTCCATGATAGCGTCAAAGTCGAAGTCAACAGCGTCGGCTTCAGCAATAGCAGAATGAGCGCGGTCATAGATAACCTTGCTAGGACGCATAGAAGCACCTGTTTCAAGATAGTAGATACCTACACGATCGCCGCCACGAGCAATAAAGTCTGTCTTCACACCATACTTACGCAATGCGTTAACAGCAGACTGTCCAATTTCGTGTTTCGGCAATTTAGTTACGAAATAGGCGTCATGTCCGTAGTTGGCACAGCTTACAGCAACGTTCGCTTCTCCACCACCATATACTACATCAAAAGAATCAGATTGAACAAAACGAGTATTACCCGGAGTTGATAATCTAAGCATGATTTCGCCTAATGTAACGACTTTCTTTCCCATAATCTTATGTTTTAAATTCTAAGTTATTAATATTATGAACTTTCAATTTATCATTTTTAGCTAATTTTCGAGCTTAACACACTGATATAATGACTATTAATCCATAAATAGGATAGTATACAACACCTTTCGTGTGCGGGCACAAAGATACAACAATTTTCGTAATTACAAAAATTGTTATATATTTGTATCGAAAATATTAAGATTATTATTGTGTGCGAGCACAAAAACCTATATAAATAAGGTAATCGTATGAATAAATTGCCCGAAAGAATCAGAATTAAAGATATCGCGCGTCTGGCAGATGTATCAGTAGGAACGGTAGACCGTGTGATCCACAGTCGTAGCGGAGTATCGGAAGCAAGTAAGAAACGAGTGGAAGAAATTCTAAAACAGCTTGACTACCAGCCTAATATGTATGCCAGTGCGCTGGCTTCCAATAAGAAATATACGTTCATATGCCTTTTGCCGGAACATTTGGAAGGTGAATACTGGACTGCCGTAGAACTGGGTATCCACGAGGCTATTGCTACCTATTCAGATTTTAATACCTCGGTGAAAATCAACTATTACGACCCATACGACTATCATTCCTTTGTTGATGCCAGCGAAACGATTATGACTCTTCAACCGGACGGAGTTATGGTGGCCCCCACCGCTCCGCAATATACGAAAGGATTCACCGACCGGCTGCACACACTAGACATACCTTATATATATATAGACTCGAATATCAAGGATGTTCCTCCCCTCGCCTTCTTCGGCCAGAACTCACGTCAGAGCGGATATTTTGCTGCACGGATGTTGATGCTGCTCGCCAGAGATGAAAAAGAAATCGTCATTTTCCGTAAAATACATGAAGGAATTGTCGGTTCTAACCAGCAAGAGAACAGAGAAATCGGATTCAGGCAGTACATGGAAGAATATCATCCGTCTTGTACTATACTGGAGCTCGACTTGCATGCCGAACGCAACGACGAAGACAATGAGATGCTGGATGAACTCTTCCGCACCCACCCGACAGTGAAGAACGGAATTACTTTTAACTCCAAAGTCTACATCGTGGGCGAATATCTGCAAAGTCACGGAAAGAAAGACTTCAACCTGATAGGTTATGACCTTCTCGAACGGAATGTCACCTGCCTGAAAGAAGGAAGTGTTTCCTTCCTCATTGCCCAGCAACCGGAATTGCAAGGTTTCAATGGTATTAAAGCTCTTTGCGACCACCTTATTTTCAAGAAAGAAGTGACCTGCATCAACTATATGCCAATTGACTTGTTGACAGTAGAAACCATTGATTATTACCATAGCAAATAACAACAAAAAAACAAATCCAACTAACAAGTATATGGAAACAAAGTATTTAAGAATTAATCCTGCCGACAACGTTGCCGTTGCCATTGTTAACCTCCCGGCAGGAGAATATCTCTCCGTAGATGGAATAGAGATTACATTAAATGAAGACATCCCCGCAGGACACAAATTCGCATTAAAGAATTTCTCCGAAGGCGAAAACGTCATTAAATACGGCTATCCTATCGGACACGCCCTAATGGCAAAGAAACAAGGCGACTGGATGAACGAAACGAATATCAAAACGAACCTCGCCGGATTACTGGAATATACCTATAATCCGATTCAGGTCTCTTTGGATATCCCTCATAAAGACTTAACCTTCAAAGGCTACCGCCGCAAGAATGGCGATGTCGGCGTAAGAAATGAAATATGGATCATTCCGACTGTCGGTTGCGTAAATGGTATTATCGGACAATTAGCAGAAGGACTGCGCCGTGAAACAGCAGGAAAAGGCGTGGATGCAATCGTTGCTTTCCCACATAACTACGGCTGCTCACAGCTTGGCGACGACCATGAAAATACGAAAAAGATTCTTCGTGACATGGTGCTTCATCCCAATGCAGGTGCGGTGTTGGTAGTAGGTCTGGGTTGCGAGAATAACCAGCCGGATGTATTCCGTGAATTTCTAGGTGAGTACGACAAAGACCGTGTAAAATTCATGGTAACTCAAAAAGTAGGTGATGAATATGAAGAAGGAATGGAAATTCTGCGTGAATTGTATGCCAAAGTATCCAAAGATGAACGGACCGATGTTCCTTTGTCTGAACTCCGTGTGGGTCTGAAATGTGGTGGTTCCGACGGTTTCTCCGGCATTACAGCCAATCCGCTATTGGGTATGTTCTCCGACTTCCTGATTGCACAAGGCGGTACGAGTGTCCTGACCGAAGTGCCGGAAATGTTTGGTGCAGAGACTATCTTAATGAATCGTTGTTCAGACGAAGGCTTGTTCGAACAGACAGTACATTTGATTAATGATTTCAAAGAATACTTCCTGTCACACGGAGAGCCTGTTGGTGAAAATCCGTCTCCGGGAAACAAAGCCGGCGGTATCTCTACATTGGAAGAAAAAGCCTTAGGATGTACACAGAAATGTGGTAAGAGTTATGTGTCCGGTGTAATGCCTTACGGCGAACGCCTGCAAAAGAAAGGACTTAACCTGCTTTCTGCTCCGGGCAATGACCTGGTAGCCGCTACTACCCTTGCCGCTTGCGGATGTCACATGGTACTTTTCACTACCGGACGTGGCACGCCTTTCGGTACCTTTGTCCCGACAATGAAGATTTCCACCAATTCAAATCTAGCGAAGAACAAACCGGGTTGGATTGACTTCAATGCAGGAGTAATCGTTGAGAACGAACCAATGGAAAAGACTTGCGAACGTTTTATCGACTACGTTATCAAAGTGGCGAGCGGTGAATTCGTTAACAATGAAAAGAAAGGTTATCGCGAAATAGCTATCTTCAAGACAGGCGTTACTTTATAAAAAGATCACCGATATAGATAAAAAAGAGTTGCTATCCCCATTCAATAATGTATTGAACCGGATAGCAACTCTTTCTTTGTTCTACGGTCACTCATTGAACATCCCAATCGTTCCATCAGCTGCAATCATTTCGGCTGTTATCTTCAACTTCCGACAACGGCCATTATTATAGAAGCTCACGCGGGCATTACCCGCTTTGTCCGGCAAGACTTCGGGATTCCAATACAATGTCCGTCGGTAATCTTCTTCTTTCGGCAATATGGAATAGTCAAGGTGATAAAATTCAGCCGGTTTGTTATAACCTTCCAACCAAGTCTTTCTGACTCCTTTCCCACCCTTCACGGAAATCTCTCCTTCCGGATAGGTTTCAATAAAAACAACACAACTGTACATTTCGTCTACTTCCAATGGAGACATTCGTGAATCTGCATAACGACACTTTGCCGACAATTCCTCATTGATATAAATCGACTTGATAGCTTCCAAGCGGAGTGTCTGATATCTGGTCTGATCTATTTCAGTAGCTTGTGTCTGTTCATAATTGATAACGTACAAAGGAGAACGCCCCTTATACTGTAGCCATTCGCCGTTACGATCAACCCTACGTATAAAATTCCGGTTCATACGAATCAACAATTCATGAATATCATCGCCTACATAATCCCCCTTGTCCTGAATATCATCTATTTCCGAAGGCACATCGTAATAAGCAACCGACTTAGAACGATTTTCGAAAATGTCTTTCTCGCGACTCCATTTCTTCGCTTTTACAACAACCTCACCCAACCGGTGATTCTTCTCCTGTATGCCCCGTCGCGCCAACGAATCTTCATAGGCATCCATAAAACGATTGTAATCTACATCATTCATAACAACGGTGTCATTTTGAAGTCCCTGTTCAAATTCCGAAGTGTCCCTTCCAGAAACGCTAACTTGCATTTCACCTGCCAAATACCTTACGGGTTGAGGGCTAAAAACTCTATCAAGTATAATCCGGCAATCTTTCTTCTTCCCTTTCTCCATCACCGAAAGAATCAGATTCCATTTGCCTTCGATATTGGTAATGAAGGCAAAGCGCCCCAAACTATCCGTTTCGAGAAGACCGAATGAAGTCATTCCGGATGAAATTTCCTCTTCTCCCCGTTTCGCTAAGAAAGAAGACACTTGCATATTCGGTTTTGGTTTACCCCTAACGAATGAGACGACTTGTCCATGCACTTCTATTCCCTGTTCAGGCATATATTTTAATTCAAATGGCTCTACACCCGCTGCGTACTTCCATTTATAACGTCTCCATCCCTGAACCATCAACAAGCAATCCAAAGCCAACCTATGCTCCATGTCATTCACCTCGAAATAGTAAAGCGGTCGGTGAACATACCCTTTAATCTCCGACATCAGCAATAAATCCACTAACATAGAATGACGACTTTCCACTTCCTCCCACCCGTCACGTATAGAAACTGACATAGGAGCACTCACAGGATTACCTGTCGTATCACGAACTGAAAAATCTAACGTGACACGTTCAAACGGCTGATAACTTTCTTTGCTTTTGCGTACGTCAACTGCCAGTAGTTCCGGTTTTCGCGTAAAGACAAGACGGTCGGCAATGATCTGTCCCGCAGTATCGAATAATACAAGTTGTACTACTCCCGGTGTCCATTCCGATTTGTCGAGTTTGAAGGAGACAGGAGTGTTCTTCCCCACATTTAACAGACAAGAATTTAATAGTTTTCCATGAGCAATCACAGCCAAGCCTAATAAGTTTGATGGTGTATATGTATTTTTCTGTACACTGACAGCTATACTATCTTCCGAGGTAAGATTATCAACGTGCAATACATACCCTTGCGAACAGACCTCCGGCAAGTCAAAACGATACTTCTTTCCACCAAGCTCCACTTCGGCTTTGTCAGCGTCTTCACCAGTAGGTATATAAGTAAATACGCCCCGCCCTTCATGTATAGTGGCAAAATGACCGATTTCTTCTTTTCTCCGATTGATAATCCTACCAAAGAGCGTTATGGGATTTCCGTAAGCATCAGTTGCTTCAAAAGCAACCTGTGAAGGAACACCTTTTACCAAATTTCCTCCTTCTGGAAAGAACTTTAAATTAACCTTTTTTGCCTTCATTGCTTTCTTTCTGGTCTGCGGATACTTGTAAACCGCATACTTTTGTATATTTTTCTCTTTATATTCACCCGGATTAGCAGGTTTATCAAAAACAGGAAGAACGCGTGAGAAAATAATCTCCTCCCCAAAATTCAACATATATTTCGTGTAGGCACGGACTTCATAAAAACCGGAATAGAAAGGAAGTTGCGTCAATTCGAAACTGCTGTGACAACGACCGTTCCGTATAGGTAATACTCGTTTTGAAATTATCTCACCACCAGGATTCAACAATTCTACATAGAGTGTTTTACTTAGCTCCGTCGGATGGTTCAGTCCGGGTGTGACGACATAGCATTGAAACCAAATAGGATCTCCCTGATAATAACTGGTATTATCAAAGTGTAAATAGACTTTTTCTTGCGGCAGTACATCCCCAAAATTCTGTATAGCATCGATATATCCGGCTATTTTTTGGACGAGGCTATCAGACGACATCTGGGCTTTCGATGAATATGGCAGTACTGACAATATAAATAGTAAAAGAACGAATATACCACCACGTTCCCAATATCGATCAATCGTATATTCTTGCTCATCAGTCAAGAACAATAGTTCGAGAAAGCCTTTCTTTGTCTCCATATTTTAGATTTTGCCATAAAGATATAAAAAATCACTAACAATCATTGCATTACCATTCATCAAAATCCGCGAAGGACAAATTAAACCATATCGTCGCCTGTTCTTTTAAATGTGACACGGAGTGTCTTATGGAACGGAATAAAACGGGAAACAACAGCAATGATGATTGATATAACCAGCAGATAGCCCAGTATTTCTTTCAGTGCGAGCAATAGACTTTGCTGTTGCAAGGTGGTATATAAAGAATTAGTTGCCAGTTGTGCCGCCTCGGCATTTCCGTGCCCCTGCGCCAGTGCGTTGTTCAAAGATTGGCTATACCGTGACGCTGCCAGTGGGTCGGCAGTCGTTATAGTCTCCGACAAAGAATACATATATTTTTGTTCCAGCCGGTACAGTACATTGCTATAAAACGAAGTAGCCATAATGGGCGTCAATACGGAACGGAAAATAATCAGAAAGAAAGCATTCGACAATAAGAATTTCGGATTCAAATCTTCTACGGCAAACAAGGCGAAAGCTATAATCAAAGTCAACATTCCCAAGCCACGAAAGAATAAGGGCAGGTATAACATTTCATAAGTGCTATTCGGAGAGATGCCGAAATACAGGATACCGAAGAAAATCACAAAGCAACTCATTCCCCCCGCTATCAGAAAGCGGAAACGCCAACGCTGCCAGCGAAACCACCAGAAGCAGATAAACGCACCGACTATATATCCGGGAAGCAGATAGATATAAAGAGAATAGGTATGCGTAGTGTCCACTTTCAGAATAATAGTCAGATAGTTAGTCAATAAAGTGGTTGATGTACTGAAAAACATGACAAGCATCATATAAAGATAGCCGACAATCGCTTTAGCCTGAAATAAGGGTGCAAGACTTACATAAGGTTTCTCCGAATGGCTCTGATACCAGATAAACAAGGCAATCAACATAGGAGCTATGATGATATATGCGCATACCTTGCCGGACGCCATCCAATCGAGCACTTTTCCATAATTGATAACATACATCAACATCAGCAGTCCGGTCGAGATAACAAACATTTCACGAATATGCAAGTCGGACAAGGCAACGGCTTTAACAGGGCGGTTATGACGGAAACAGATGATAACAAATAGAATAGCTATCAAAATCAGCATCATCATAAAATAATACATATATTTCCAGTTATAATAATATGCCAACAGAGCGGTTACCAACATCGAAGCCTGTCCCCCACCGTACACTAACGGATAAAAATAAGAATAAAACTCGCTACGCACATTCTTCCGGCTGAAAATCTTTTGGGCGTAACGGATAAACCACAGCATAAGAAATCCTTTTAAGAAGCCGACGGCAAAACTGCAAACAATCAAAATATCGGCATTCTGCGTACGGGCGCAAACCCAACTCAGGAAGAATTGCAGTATCAAGTCAATCAGCAACAGCGATTTCACGGAAAAGGCAGCAAGGACTTTAGGAATAATGGGATACGCGATAGCCATGCCTGCCGAAGCGGCATAATATCCCATTGTTATATCTTCCGAATTCGTACCGAGTGTATTCGAAACTTCGAGCATACTACCCGTATAAGAACCATTGAGCATAGTGACAGGAAGAATCACGACGAAGATACTGATAAGTCCAAGCCAATCGGGCACCCATTGGCGGACAGGTGCTTCCAACTCCTTCATCGTTATCATTTGCGCAGAGCTTCTGTTTCTACCATCATACCGGCTCTCAACTGTGCCATTTCTTCCGAAGAGACATCTTCCAGTTCAATCCGTACCGGTATCCGCTGTTGTACCTTTACAAAATTTCCGGCGGAGTTATCCGTAGGAACTAATGAATATTTGGAACCCGTCGCTTCGGAGATAGCGGTAACTTCTCCGTGGAAAATCTTTCCGGGCACTGCATCCACTTTTATACGCACTTGTTGGCCGATATAGATATTGGCAATCTGCGTTTCTTTATAATTGGCGGTTATCCATTTGTCCTTGTTGCGTACCAGATAAGAAATGGTTTGTCCGGTCTGTACATACTGACCGGGTTCCAAAGTCCGCCTGCCCATGTATCCGTCATAGGGAGCCGTAAGAACCGTATAAGACAAATTCAATTTAGCCAGATCGAGGTCTGCTTCCTTACGCAAAATGGTGGCTTCCGCACTCGTTGTTTTCTTACTTGTTTCCGTATATTGTGAGAGTACCGACTGTTTCTGAGCAACCAGTGCCTGATTACGCGCCTTTGCCGCTTCATAGGCAGCTTTAATTTGCTCAAACTGTTGCTCCGGGACGGATTCTTCTTTCAACAAACGTTCAAAGCGATGATAATCCTGCTCTAGTTGCCAGAGTTTCGTTTTTGCTTCGGCAATGTTGGCATCCTGCACGGCGATATTTGTATGGGCAGTCTCAATGCCCGAATGAAGCACTTCTTGTGAGCCATGTGCATCCAACAAAGCAGCTTCCGCTTCCTTCACCTTGATTTGATATTCACGGTTGTCAAGCACCAGTAAAGTATCCCCTTGACGCACATATTGATGTTCTTTAAAACATACCTCTTTTATATAACCCGAAGCCCGTACATTCAAGGGCGCTACATATTGGTCTACAAAAGCGTCATTCGTCACTTCATAATTTACATAACGCCAAAAGTAAGTGGCAGTCCACCAAAGGCCGGAACCTGCCAGACAGATACATACCAAATTTAAAATAATATTGCGGGTTCTGAGCTTTTTCAGCTTCTTCTGTTTTTCTTTCAATTGATTTGCCATATCTGTTTTGTATATTAAAGACGACCACAAGCCTTCTGAAGTTGATAATAAGTATAAATCACACGGGTGCGTGCAGTAACCAACTGCAACTCGACATTCAGGCGGACGGAATTTGCGTCGAGCAAATCAGTCAGGATAGCCAGTTGATTCAGATAGCGGTTCTGCATGATACGGTAATTTTCTTCCGCCTGCCGGACGGACAGTTTCAAAGCCTCTACCCTCTGCATGGCTTCTCGATGCCGTAAGAATGCGGAACGTACTTCCATGCGGATTCCCTGCATTTTCTGCTCTTCCTCGTTCTTCCGCAAAGACATCCTCATTTTGCTCTCTTTTATTTTATGATTGTTCTTATACAATGAGGATAAAGGATAAGAAACCGATACGCCCACATTCCAGTTGTTATTGTACATATCCGCCAAGGTACGCGAGACAGGGCGTGCCAATGTATTCGATGCATATAACGATATACCGGGTAATGAGAAAGACTTGGTTGAACGGATTTCATTCCTTGCCAGTTCCGTTTGTGCACGAAGCAATTTCATCACCGGGTTGTTCGCATAAGCCTGAACGATATAATCATCATAAGATTGCAAGGCAACTGCTCGATAAAGCAGGGCAGTATCTGGCCGCAATAATACATTCTCGTCCTGCCCCAACAGAATATCGAGTTGCTGCGATACAAGCACAATACTGTTTTCCGTTTCCTGCAAAGACAGGCGGTCGTTAGTCAACTGCATCTCACTTCGCAATACATCATTATTAGTAATCAGCCCTTCCTTTTTCATCCGCCGTATATCATACAACCGAAGTTCCGATTCTTCAATGTTTCGCATCAGTATCTCATGCTGCTTAAAGAGGCTGAAGAGATTCATATACTGATTCAGCAGTTTCAGTTTAATCTCCGCCCGGTCGGTCAAAGTCTGCAATTCGGCGACTTGCTTTTCAATATCCGCCTTATGGATAGCACTTCGGATTTTACCGCCCTGATAGAGAGGTTGTGCCAAATCAATCGCATAATTTTGTGACCAGTCCGGCGCGTCCGGGTAGAGAGGTGCGGACAGTCCCCGTTCCCAAACGACGGGTTGACCGACGAATCCGCCTTTCAGTCCAATCTGTAGTTCCGGTAGTCGCGCAGTTCTTGCAGTCCGTGTCCGTTCCTGTGCCATAGATTCTTTCATTGCATCCGCCTGAAGTTGCAGGCTATATTGTACGCCCCGTTCAAAGAGCTGGTCGACAGTAAGAAATAAAGAGTCTGTTTGTGCGTGCATCAATTGGGGAAAAGAAAACAGGCTGAATAAAATGACCGGATATAGTTTATATTTTTTCAAGAACATCATAAACACTGTTTAATTCAGACAACATGGTTTCAATACTTTCAATACCGATAATGTGTTCTGCATATACATAAACCTAGTCTAAAACCGGACGAATCTGCTCTTTAAACTCTTCACCCGCCGGAGTCAGAAACACCAGTTTATTACGACGGTCGTTCGGGTCTTCTTTCCGGCAGACAACAGAGGGATTGATAATACGGGCGTACATGCCATTGCGGATTTATCGGAACTGAAGAACAATAAGAAATTGCCTTACGAAGTAAAAATCAAACTGAAAGGCTCGCAATCCATTAACTTCATCCCATTGGGTAAAACAACCCGCGTCGACTTGAAAGCCAATTGGAACACACCGAGCTTTACAGGAAGCTATTTACCCAATAACCGGGATATTACCGAGAAAGAATTTTCGGCACAATGGCAAGTCTTGAACTTGAACCGGAATTACTCACAAGTAATGATTGACTATACCAATTTTAATATTAAAAATATAGATAATTCCAGTTTCGGCGTCAATTTCAAGATTCCGGTAGAGCAGTATCAGCAATCCATGCGTTCCGCAAAGTATGCTATCCTGATTATCCTGTTGACATTCGGCGTTATCTTCTTCACTGAAATTATGAATAAAACCCGTATTCATGCTTTACAGTATTTGTTAGTGGGATTGGCACTCTGTCTATTTTACAGTTTGCTCCTCTCCTTCTCCGAACACATCGGCTTCAACCCTGCCTATCTGTTATCTGCTACACTGACTATTATACTGGTAGGCGGATATATGTTTGGCATCACCAAGAGAAAGAAACCTTCATTAATCATGTCTGGGTTATTGGGAGTACTCTATCTTTATATATTTGTCCTTATCCAGTTAGAGACTTTTGCTCTGTTGACAGGCAGCTTGGGATTATTTATTATCCTGGCAATGGTGATGTATTTCTCAAAGAAAATAGATTGGTTCAATGAATAATCAGCTTTTCTTCTGAAACACTTGACAAACGACTTTTTATTTGGTATTTTTGAGGAAAGAAAAGTGATAAACAACATGAATAGTATTAAAGAGATAATAGATACATATTGATATTTAAACTGATATTCTTTAGTATCAGAGCAGATCTATAAAATCTTACCCAAGTTTACTAACATCAACGTATTCTTGGGTAAGTTTGTATATGCAAGTAACTGCTCATCAGAAGTATATAGCTACTTCCTAAACATAAGACATTTTCAAAATTAAGAACTTTTTATTATACGACCAATAGAATGGAATTTACTTTCGTATCACGGAAAAAGACATTGCTATGATATTGGCTCTTACAACATTGATTACAGACGCTTTGTGTTTTCCCTCCGCAAGCAGCGAACTTAGCCATTTGGGAGAATGTTTCCAATGACTTTATGCTTAATACTTTTTGCTTGACCAAGTTGTCACGTATAATAATCCATCCTCAAAATCTCACCAAGTCTTTGTCAGGCAATTTGTATAACTCAAGTTTACAATACGCATAGTTTGCTATTTTTTGACGTCAATGCGATCATTTTTACCTCATTACAAGCCTATTGGCTGCTTTATAGTTAACGGAACTAAAGCTAGGGAAAGCCCTATGGAGACACTTAAAACAGATAACTCTGTAACATAACTTACCATGTTTTCAGCACAGACAAGAGTTCGGATAAAGAGAGCCGATAACCAGCTCTCAAATCCAATAAAGATTGAACTCCTTCCGGAGTGTTATCGAAAGACCGATGAGACAACTCTTACTATTTGCATAGACCATAGAAGATGATTTTACCAAAAAGAGACCATCTATCTTTTTGTTGTTAGACAGCCTCACTATCCCACTCAAACAGTGACACCTTCCTCAGAAAATAGTGTCACTATTCTTATTTGTCTTTTTTATTATCTTCATGCAGTATTTCAATATCTCAAGTATTTACTTATTGTACGTACACCTTAATTTTGAAAATTAACAATCTAATTTTTAACAGTATGAAAACTTTAATTGAAATGAAAAAAGTATATTGTTTTAATCGTTTCGTTTTATTCGTAATGGTACTAAGCTTGGCTACCACCTTTACTTCGTGTAGTAATGATGACGATGAGGATATTCCTGTATATTCTCTTAAAGACGTAGAAGGAAACTACTTGGGTAAAATGACAACCGAATCAGCCCCTGTCATCCCCACAGAAAATGCTGGTGAAAGTGAAGAACCAGTAGGAATTGAAGTAAACGCAGAAGTAAAAGACAACGAAATTGCTATCAATAAATTTCCTGTTGACGACCTGATTAAAAGTATCATCGAAGATCCGGACCAAGCTGAAATTATTATTAAAGCTATCGGAGATATCAATTACAAAATTCCCTACACAGCTACTTTCAACGAAAACAAAGATAACATCTTACTTCAACTTCAACCCGAACCTCTAGAAATTAAATTTGATCCTTCGACTCAACTAACAGCAAATGAAAAAGAACTAACCGAAATTACTGTGATAGTAACTGTTCAGGCAGACGAAAAAGGAGATTTTGCCTATAATGGAAAAACATTAAAATTTGCTATAAAAGCGACAAAGGTAGAAGTGGGTAATACAACTTTAGATAAGTTCCCCATTACTACATTCAACTTCGATATGAGCAAAAAATAGGTAAATACTTATTTGCTATAAAACGATCAAAGAGCATGTCATACGTATATATGACACGCTCTTTTTTATATATCACAAAACATGATTAGGAATACAGTATTAACAAAACATAATTTTACAACACCAACCACCACCTTTACAATACCATATTACCAAATTCAGTCATTTACTATAATAAAACGGTCCTTTTATTATTACTTATCATTATTTTTACACCGAAGTAACAATAGATACCTTCTGACAACAAAAGACGTTTTACATAATTATTCACTTTATATATGAGAAAACGCAAACAGGTGCTAATTAGGAGCTCTCTCAATAGCACCATACAAACAATACGCTCACCTCCCACATCGTGCCGCATTCATAATATGCGACATTCAACAAATAAGAAAAACTGATTTATTAATTATTGTTACTTGGAGGAAATTCACCATTCCTTGAAAAATGATTCAAAATGTTAGGATTTAGACTCTACATATAGACCTCGTTTTCCAGATATTGACCTTCAAAAAGTAAATAATCTCAAACATTATTCTACTCGAGTTTATCAATGTACAACTATGAGATCATAGTTACAGTGAGCTTCCTCTTTTTTCTCAAACAAAAGGAGTGGGTCAATTCCCACTAAGTGGCGTTTCTAAAAAACGAATTGATATGAAATACTTAATAACAACGTCACTCCTCACTTCTATCATTATAGTAATAGCTATCCCCAATTTATTAAACTCCATTCTTCTATTAACAGCAGGAGGAGTCTCATTATACTGGTCCTTATCCTATTTTATCACCATGCAAAAAGAAACAAATCTTTTGAAGGAAGAGAATCTGTATTTTATAGATTCTTTTCAAAGCATACGTATTCCTATTACTCAGATTCATATCTCTTTGCAAATGATATGCAACAAGCATTACCCTGAAGAAATCAGACAGGAACTATTACGCAGTATAGATTGTCTCAATGAGCATCTATACAGATTAATGAACCTAAAACAATTGTTTATTCATCCCCAAAGCATAGATATTGCAGAGTATGAACTAGGATATTTTCTTAAAGACAGAGTCAATTCACTAAAAGATCATGCCGCAAATAAGCAGGTAAAATTAAAAGTTAAAACTGAATTTCATTATGCCAGTGCATGGATCGACCAAAGTAAAATATCTCCAGTCATCGACAAATTTATTAAGAACGCTATCGACTATACCGAACCGAAAAAAACAATTATACTCTCAATCTCTCTAAGTACAGAACACTGGAAAATCAGCATAAACAACTTCGAAAATAGAAAACTGATACAATGCTATAAATGCAAAAGACATCCGTTGCTCAAACGGAAGGAAGAACTTGAATATGATTTTGCAAAAAGTATATTTTGCAAAAAACTGACAGAATTATGCAACGGGAAGATTCTTATCAATCATTTAAACCACAATGTTTCATTGAATTTCCCACTAAAGCATTCATACAAAAATGTACCCGAACGCCCTAGAATACATATCAATGAAAATCAAGAAGAGAAAAAAATAGATAATTTATTCCACAAGATTCCTCCCCAAAGAGGCTCAACCAAGCCTACTATTATCATTGCTGACAGTAATGAAAATTTCAGGTTTTATCTGGAAGCGCATTTATCAAAAGACTACATTATAAAGAGTTTCGAAAATGGTTCAGAAGTACTGGAAAGTATAAAGGAGGAACATCCGGATTTAATCATTAGCGATACCGTACTGCACGGGATGAGTGGAAATGAACTATCGTCAAGATTGAAAACATCCGGAGATACTTCCATTATTCCTATTATCCTTTACGGCTCCCACATTGATATAGACCGACGTTACAAAAGAGAGACATCTCTGGCTGATACATTTCTGTATATTCCTTTCCATATAGAAGATTTAAAAATAGAAATAACTGTTCTTATTAGAAATAGTCGTTTCCTTAGAAAAGCATTTTTACAACAAATATTCGGTGAACAATTTATAAGGATACAGACAACAAAAAACTTAGATAACGCTAATTGCACATTTATTAACAAAGTGAAAGAATTCATTTTAGAGAATATAGACAGAGAGGACCTGACTATTGACGACATAGCTTCACAATTATGTATGAGTAGAACCGCTTTCTACAATAAATGGAAATTACTGACAGGAGAAGCTCCCAAATTCTTTATCTACCGTATCCGCATGGAAAAAGCCCGCGAACTGTTAGAAAGCGGAAAATGTCCTGTAAATGTAGTGCCGGAGATGATCGGACTTAGAAACTTAAAAAACTTTCGTAACAGATATAAAGAGTATTTCAAAATAACACCCTGTAAATCTATAAAAAAGGAATAGAGTGACTACATTATTGACAAAAGAAATAAGAAAGAGAGTGGACATATAATCAAAACACACTCTTTTTTCTTATTTTTGTAAAAAACAAACTATATGAAAACAACTACAGCTGAAAACATTCGAAAAGAACTAAAAGCACTAGCAGATCCGAAATATCGAAAATTCCACTCTTACCTACTCCCTGGAACCGACAATATTCTTGGTGTGCGTATACCTCAACTGCGGACAATGGCAAAAGAAATAATCAAGAAAGATGATTGGCGTCCATTTGTCGAAACAGCCAATACCAATTATTATGAAGAAACAATGCTTCAGGGAATGATTATTGGCTTAGCCAAAATGAATCTTGACGAACAGATTAACTATATAAGCCTGTTTATTCCTCGAATCAACAATTGGGCAGTATGCGATATTTTTAGCAGTGAACTTAAAACAGCCGTACGAAAAGGAAAAGAAACCGTATGGCAATTTATCCAGCCTTATCTGAAATCACAAAAGGAATTTGAAATACGTTTCGGCATTGTAATGTTATTCCATTATATAAACGAAGAGCATATTGATTCATTATTAGCATATGCCGATCTATTTAAGCATGAAGCCTATTACGCACGCATGGCTATGGCATGGATGATCTCTATCTGCTTTATTAAATTTCCGCAAAAGACAATGAAATACCTGCAACAAAGCAAACTGGACGATTGGACTTACAACAAGGCAATACAGAAAACAATCGAATCTCTCCGCATAAATAAGGAAACAAAAGACACCCTCCGTACAATGAAAAGACGATAACGCTTCTATTACAAGCAACTTATGATAAAAAAGGAACTAATCTATTAGTTCCTTTTTATTTTTTTCGTCTGCGTCTGCGTCTCTGTTGTTTCTGGCGGTTGTATCGCTGCCACCTCTTATAAATCATCCAACCACTCATCAAAGCAACAACAATAAAGATAAGAATAGTAATGCCCACCCCTAAATTATCCCCCTTGATACGTGACCAAATATCAAGAACTTCTTTCGTCTTATCTCCGAAGTCACGAATCATAGCACACCGTTCCACTACTTTACGATCCGGATATTGAATCTTGTCTATCTGAATACTGTCCGCACCCGGTCCGAAAAAATAACTCAAATCAGCATAATAATCAAGGGTAGTATCTACCTTTTCTTCCAGAATTTCAGGAGTAGCTATCGAACTTACATATCCACAAAAATCCATGTTGCGCAAAGCAATATCCGGACGACACATAAAGTTTATAAAATAACTGGCAGCCTGCGGATTCTTTGCATATTTCGGAATCACCCAACCGTCATACCAGATATTACTACCTTCATCGGGAACTTCATAGTCTAAGTCTACTCCTACCGCATTCGCTTCCTCAATTGCCCATATTGCATCGCCGCTCCAAGTCATATTCAGCCAAGCTTTATTCTTCGTCATCATCTCTTTTCCGAAATCAGCTTCCCAACCTGCAATATTAGGTTTCAGGGCTTTCAGATATTTTTCCGCAAGTTCCATGGCCTGCGGAGAATAGTCGTTCATCAATTCTTCAACCGTAACTGTCCCTTGCTCCAGTTCCTTGGCATGAGCATGGATGATAGCTGTTCCGTAAGCATCGCGATAACTATCCTTCATCAGTATTTTTCCGGCATGTTTCTTATTCCAAAGACATTCCCAAGACGACGCAACCGAATCAGAAACATAAGCCCGATTATAAAGGATTCCCGCAGTTCCCCACATATAGCATACCGCATAGTGGCTGGCTTCTTCACCCGGCTGACTCAATTTATTGATCTGTTCCCGAATAAACGGAGACACATTGTTCATATAATTGGGAGAATACGCAAAGTTCGTATCAATAGGCAGTAGTAGATGTTTCTTCAACATACGTTCGATAATATACTCCGAAGGACAGACCACATCAAAATCCTCATGGCCTTTTTCAATCTTCGTCAGCATAATCTCGTTTATGTCGAATGTCTGATAAACAATACGGATATTTTCACCGGTTTGCTCCTTATAATACGTCTGGAAATCTTCGAGAACACCATCCCCGATATAATCCGCCCAGTTGTAGATTTTAAGGACCCGCTCACGCGGTTCACCGGAATTGTAGCAACCGGTCAAAGTCAGTAAAAACAGGATAACAGGAATTATTCTTTTCATATTATTTACGTAGCACATTTTAGTATTCCATTAATCTTTCTTCTGCGTTTTACCGGCACGGTAATTGATAGCAATAAGCAAAGCCAGCACTACCACAAAAATAATAGCGGAAAGCGGGCGAAGCTCCGGCGTTAAACCACCTTTACGGGCATCAGCATATATATAAGTAGAAAGTGTTTCCAAGCCTTGGTTACCGATAGTAAATACAGTTACGGCAAAATCATCAATAGAGAGTGTCAATGCAAGCATGAAGCCACTAATCATTCCCGGACGAACCTCCGGAATAATTACTTTCCACAAGGCTTGCATGGGAGTAGCTCCCAAATCAAGGGCAGCTTCATAAATATTCGGATTCATCTGCTTCAAACGGGGCAAAACACTTAATACGACATACGGTGTACAGAATGTAATGTGTGCCAATACAACTGTCGTGTATCCCTGTGTGATTCCCAACGAAACAAACAAAAGGAAAAGAGAAATACCGGTTATAATATCACCATTCAGAATAGGTATGTTATTCACAAAACCAATCGCCTTTCGTGAGCGGGATTTCAAATTAAAGATACCGATAGCGGCAATACTTCCCAGCAATGTAGATGCAGTTGCAGCAAGCAAAGCAATAGTAATCGTATTAATCAGTGCATTCATCAAAGAGTGATGTGCACCTGTTGTGAAAAGCGAAGAATATAATTTAGTAGAAAAGCCTGTCCAGTTACCCAAAACTTTAGCTTCAGTAAATGAATAAATGACGATAATTACGATGGGAGAATAAAGCAACAACAGCAATATCCACAAATAAGTCTGTGCAAATATTTTCTTTACCATAGCCCACCTCCTTCGTTAGAGTTATCTTTATCATCTGTACTGAAAAGTGAAGTAGCGGCTATCAGCAACAACATTATCAACGAAAGTGCTGCTCCATAATTCCACATACTGTTATTTATATTCTCCTGAATGGTCGTACCAAAAAGTTTGATGTTGTTCATCGTCAGCAATTCGGCAATAGCGAACGTCGAAATAGTCGGCATAAAAACCATCATGATCCCACTCATCACGCCCGGCATGGAAAGCGGAAGCACTGCTTTCAGAAAAACTTGCAGGGGATTGGCTCCCAAATCCTGCGCCGCCTCAATATAGCTATGATCCATTTTTTGCAACGTATTATAAATAGGATAAATCATAAAAGGGATAAAGTTATACACCATACCGAATATCAATGCTCCTTCACCCAACGGTACACTAAAGAAGTCGAACAGAGCAACAGTAGCTAGAGTCCGCACAAGAATATTTACCCACATCGGCAGGATAAACAATACGACCATTGTTCTAGAACGGTTCAGTTTGCTGTTACTAAGTATCCAGGCAGCGGGATAACCCAGCAAAATACAAATAAGTGTAGTAATGATGGCAATACCTATGGAGTAGACGAAGGTATTGATTGCTTCGGGATGTTCGAAAAACTTCTGAAAATTGGCAAACGTCAGATGCCCGTTATCATCAGTAAAAGCATACACAACAATTAGGACCAACGGTATAATCACAAAGATCGCCGAAAAAATAATGTAAGGGAGGGTCCAACTCTTACGTGATGACAAAAAGACTAAAAACCTCTTATTCACTTCCTTTCCTGTTAATCGGTTATTTTAATTACACGAATAGCATCCGGGGGGATAGTAATACCTACACGGTCACCATCATCCCATACATCATTCGTATCTACAAACACATTCTCGTCCCAATCGGAAAAAACAGTCAGATGATAATGATCTCCCTTATAAAGAATAAATTTCACTTCACCTGTCAATGTACCGTCCTCTTCATTATCCTGAAGAACCACTTTGTCAAAGTCTACCTCCACTTTGACATCCTCATTGGATTCTATTCCTTCTACCGGAACACATTCGAAGTTACATCCCAGAAATTCCACATGAGTAGTATCCAGCAATTTACCTTCAAACGTGTTACAGCCACGTTCTTTCTTCATAATATGAATATCAAACGGCTTTACCAACAGACCGACTTCGGCTCCTACTTCGAAATGATGATAATCCTGTACGAGGAATTCATAACCTCCGCAAAGCACGGTCATTTCATAGTGGACACCTTTAAAAATAGAGGTCTGAACAACACCAGTCAACTGCGCCATATCCGAAACGGGGAAGATATAAAGGTCTTCCGGACGAATGACTACATCTACCGGAGTATTCTCACCAAAACCTTCATCCACACATTCAAATTCCGTACCACAGAAACGTACCAGTTTGTCATGTATCATCGTACCGTTAAGAATATTGCTTTCTCCGATAAAATTCGCCACAAACGAATTGATAGGCTCATTATAAATATCAATCGGCGTACCGATCTGCTGAATCTTTCCCTCACTCATTACGACGATAGTATCACTCAAAGTCAATGCTTCCTCTTGATCGTGAGTTACATATACAAATGTAATACCCAAAGATTTATGCATTTCCTTGAGTTCCATCTGCATATCCTTACGCATTTTCAGATCGAGTGCAGCCAACGGTTCATCCAAAAGCAGTACTTCCGGCTCATTGACAATAGCCCGAGCAATAGCCACACGCTGTTGCTGACCGCCGGAAAGAGAATCGACATCACGGTATTCATAATCCGTCATACCTACCATTTTCAAAGCAGCTTTCACCTTCTTCCCAATAGTCTGTTTGGGTGTCTTTTTCAACTTTAAACCAAAAGCAATGTTGTCGTATACATTCAAATGCGGAAATAGGGCATATTTCTGAAATACCGTATTCACCGGGCGTTTGTGGGGTGGAGTTTGTGTGATTTCCTTACCCGAAATTCGGATTTCGCCTTCCGAAGCCGTCTGAAAACCGGCAATGAGACGCAACAACGTGGTCTTCCCGCAACCGGAAGGTCCGAGTATTGTAACAAACTCTCCCTTTTTCACGTTCAGAGTCACATCATCCAATGCTGTTTTCTCGCCAAAATACTTCGAGACATGGCTCACCTCAATGATGGATTTATCTTCTTGCATATTCATACTAAAGTTTGGGTTGCAAAGGTACACATTTCTGCGGTTTTCACCTACGTGTTAATCTAATATAACAGTGTTTTTCGGTGGCCGAGAGAAAAATAATCTATCTTTGCATAAATATTTATTCACTAATCTTACAAAAGCATGAAAAAGTTTACTTATTTAGTTATTGCAACGGCCGCGTTGGGCATGGTAGCTTGTACCGGTGGAAACAAAGCCGGATACGTTGTCACAGGTACAGTAGAAGGTGCAAGTGACGGTGACACCGTCTATCTTCAGGAAGCCAATGGCAGAAATCTGGTCAAACTCGATACAGCCGTTATCACAAAAGGAACTTTTACCTTTGAAGGTACACAAGATTCTGTTGTCAGCCGTTATATCACTTGTGAAGTGGACGGAGAACCTTTAATGATTGACTTCTTCCTCGAAAACGGAAAGATTAACGTTGCCTTAACCAAAGACAATGATTCTGCTACCGGTACTGCAAACAATGATGCATATCAAATTGTCAGAGCTCAAATCAACGACATCAGCAAAAAAATGAATGCTATCTACCAATCAATGGGTGACAGTTCTTTGAGTGATGAACAGAAAGAAGCCAAGCAAAAAGAGGGTGCCCAACTGGAAGAACAATATGATAAAGCCATCAAAGAAGGCGTACAAAACAATATCACTAACCCGGTCGGCGTATTCTTGTTCAAACAGACCTTCTACAACAACTCTACTGCTGAAAACGAAGCATTACTGCAACAAATTCCGGCTAACTTCCAGAACGATGAAACAATTGTAAAAATCAAAGAACTGACCGACAAGCAGAAAAAAACTGCCGTAGGTACTAAGTTTGTTGACTTCGAAATGCAGACTCCTGACGGAAAAAGTGTGAAATTGTCCGATTACGTAGGTAAGGGTAAAGTGGTATTAGTTGATTTCTGGGCAAGCTGGTGCGGCCCTTGTCGTCGTGAAATGCCAAACTTGGTGGAAGCTTATGCTAAATTCAAAGGCAAAAACTTCGAAATCGTAGGTGTATCTCTCGATCAGGACGGTGCTGCCTGGAAAGAAGCGATCAATAAACTGAACATGACTTGGCCACAAATGTCCGACCTGAAATTCTGGCAAAGTGAAGGCGCACAACTTTACGCCGTAAACAGTATTCCTCACACGGTATTGATCGACGGTGACGGTACAATCATCGCTCGAGGCCTGCACGGAGAAGAACTTCAAACTAAAATAGCAGAAGCCGTAAAATAATAAAAAAGCCTGTCGTTCCTCAGCAAAGACAGTCTCCGACTTTAAATAAATAAGGGCTGTCTCAAAATGAAAATTGAGACGGCCTTTTTTGTACCTGCAAAAAAATGGGGCAAACCCTAACTTCTCTCAGCCAGAACTTGCCCGTCTCCCTAATTTTTTGTATCTTAGGGAGTCAAGTCAAGATATCCCAAAGATAATGTTTAAAGGTTACACATCCAACGATAATCTGCTTTTACCTCCATGTTTAGGCGATTTTATCCCCCGGAACGATCCGGTCCGGGTTGTTCACCGTATCATTGAACAGATAAACCTTGAAGAACTTTACCGTAAGTATTCCACTAAAGGCTGTTCTGCGTACCACCCACGCATGATGTTTCAGATTCTTGTCTATGCTTATTTGCGTAATATCTATTCCAGCCGTCGCATAGAAGAGTTCTGCCGCAATGACATCCGTTTCATGTGGCTTACCGGCAATGTGACTCCTGATCATAACACCATCAACTGTTTCCACAGCAGTCGTCTGAAGGATGTGCTGAAGACAGTTTTCGCCACCATTGTAAAGTTCCTCGTGGCGGAAGGGTTTGTAAGTCTGGATGTAGCTTTCACTGATGGAACAAAAATGGAGGCAAACGCCAACCGTTACACTTTTGTCTGGGGCAAGTCCATACATACCCGTATATCTAAAATAGCAGAATAGCTTGAAGATATATGGAATTGTGCAGAATCCCTCACCAAAAGGAACTGCGTGATTCCGCTCCGGTCACATATCAGGATATCACCCCTGAGAAAGTGGAAAAGGCACTCGAGCAGATAGATGATGCCCTGAATGGAGTGGATGCCGACAAGAAGATGAAAGTGAAGGTAAGACGTGTAAGGAAGTCATGGCCTGAACAGTTGAGGAAATACGAATCACAGGGAAAGATACTTGACGGACGTAACAGTTATTCAAAGACTGACAATGATACCACTTTCATGCGTATGAAAGAGGACTACATGAAGAACGGACAGCTTAAACCCGGATACAATCCCCAGATCAGTATCAATAAACAGTTCATCCTGAACTATACCCTCCACCAGTGTGCAGGTGATACCTCCACTTATCCTCTGCACATGGATGATTTCCATTCACTTTACGGCAGATACCCTGACGTGTCTGTCTGTGATGCCGGATACGGAAGCGAAGAGAATTATCTGTACGCTTTCAAACATGGCATTGAAACCTTTATAAAGTACAATTATTTTCATAAGGAGCAGAAAAGAAGCTTCAAAAACGATCCGTTCTTGTCTGCCAACTTTTATTATAATGAAGAAACCGACGGCATGTACTGTCCGATGGGACAGAGAATGGAAAGACTCTCCGATGCAAAGCGGGTAACAGACAACGTTTTTGTGCAGACTATATCAAGATACAGGGCATGTAACTGTAACGCCTGCCCGTTAAGATGCCGGTGTCACAGAAGCCGGTCAGAAAGGATAGTACAGGTGAATCACCGCCTGAGAAAAATCAAGGAAAGGGAACGTGAAAAGCTCCTGTCACCGGAAGGTCTTAAATACCGCAGTCAGCGGCCACAGGATGTAGAAGCCGTATTTGGAAACCCCAAGAACAACAAGCACTTCAAGAGGTTTCACCTTCGTGGACTTAAGAAGGTGGAAATTGAGTTCGGCCTGCTGGTCATAGTACACAATCTTGCAAAAGTAGCCTCTTAGGAGGCTTATGGCAACGAAAAAAACTATTTGAAAGAATGAAATCTTCAAAAAGAAGCTTGTAAACTCCTTTTTTTGAGAAGAATCCAAATAACTTCAATCTGAAATAAAACAAAAAAAGACCATCTCAAGTTTATTTTGAGACAGCCTCTTTTTTTATAGAGAGAAGCAATAGAGGAAGATCACTCTACCCTATCTTATTCTCAATCAATTAGACGAACCAACGTACATAACAGAAGTCCTGACGATGCGGAAGATCCGGGTTCTTCGGGAACATACGGTAAGATACCTTAAAGCTACCGGCATTCGATAAACTATGTACCACCTGGAATGTATACAAGTCACCTTCTTTCTTAATTACACTGAACGGCTCTACCGAATAAACATGTTGTTTACCGTCGGCAGTCGTATAAGTAGTAACCAATTCAAGTCCTACGGCATCATTCAGACCTTTTTCGTCAATTACATAAGTAATGACATATTCTTTTCCGCTTTCGATATCGCCGGTTTTCAGTTCTTCCACCTTATCGCAAGATACGATTTCAATAGAATCCCATTTAGTAACCACTTCTTCTTTCCAAGCAGCAATTTCTTTCGCTTTTGCATTGTCGTTAGCAGACAAAATAGCGAAACGTTTAGCCAACTTATTGTAGAACTTCGAATAGTAGTCATCCAATTGACGTTTCATTGTATAATGGGGAGCAATCTGAGCGATAGAATTCTTCACTACCTTAATCCAGCCTTCCGAATATCCTTTCTTATTGCGAGCATAGTACAACGGAAGAATTTCAGTTTCAAGAATACTGTAAATAGTAGCAGCATCTAATTGATCCTGATGTTCCTGATTTTGGTAAGTACGTTTTTCAGTTAACGCCCAACCTGCACCTTCGCGATAACCTTCCAGCCACCAACCATCTAATACAGAGAAGTTAACAACACCGTTCATCAATGCTTTTTCACCTGATGTACCGGATGCTTCCAATGGACGAGTCGGAGTATTCAACCAGATATCAACACCGGAAACCAGACGACGAGCCAACTGCATATCGTAGTTTTCGAGGAAGATGATCTTACCCAGAAATTCGGGACGACGTGAAATCTCGATAATACGCTTAATCAAACCTTGCCCTGCACCATCATGCGGGTGAGCCTTACCTGTAAACAGGAACTGCACCGGATAATCAGGATTGTTTACGATCTTGGAAAGACGTTCCAAATCGGTAAATAGCAAGTGCGCACGTTTGTAAGTTGCGAAACGACGACCGAAGCCAATCAACAACGCATTCGGATTAATCTTATCCATCAACGAAACGATACGTGAAGGATCTCCCTGGTTCTTCAGCCATGTATCACGGAATGATTTGCGGATATAATCAACCAGCTTATTCTTCATCGTCATACGAGTCTTCCAGATTTCTTCATCGGGCACGTTATAGATAGCTTCCCAAATCTTAGGATTAGACTGGTCAAACCAGAAGTTTTCGTTGAAATATTTAAAGTACAGTTGTTTCCATTCTGTTGCACTCCAAGTCGGGAAGTGAACACCGTTAGTAACATAACCTACGTGCATTTCTTCCGGGAAATACCCCTTCCAAATAGTGGAGAACATTTCTTGAGAAACTTTTCCGTGGAGCCAGCTCACACCGTTCACTTCCTGAGAAGTGTTGCAAGCAAAAACAGACATACAGAAACGTTCACCCTTGTCACCCGGATTATTACGTCCGAGATCCATCAGGTCGTCCCAGCTAATACCCATTCTGGCAGGATAACCTCCCATATATTTACCAAACAGTCCTTCATCAAAATAGTCGTGACCTGCCGGAACCGGAGTATGAACAGTATAAAGAGAAGAAGCACGAACCAACTCGATAGCCTGATCGAATGTCAATCCCGTAGCTACATAGTCACAGATACGCTGAACATTAATCAGTGCAGCATGTCCCTCATTACAGTGATAGACATCTTTCTTGATACCCAGTGCTTTCAGAGTCAGGATACCACCGATACCCAACAGGATTTCCTGCTTCAAACGGTTTTCCCAATCACCGCCATAAAGCTGGTGAGTAATAGGACGGTCGAACTCGCTGTTCATTTCATTATCCGTATCAAGCAGATACAAAGAAATACGTCCTACATTTACACGCCATACGTTAGCATGAACATAATAATCCAAATAAGGAACGTCTACCACTAAAGGATTGCCTGCTGCATCCATTACACGTTCGATAGGAAGTTGACCGAAGTTCTGTGCTTCATAGTTAGCAATCTGCTGACCGTCCATAGACAAAGTCTGCGTAAAGTAACCATAACGATACAAGAAACCTACTGCGCAAAGATCAACATTGCTATCAGATGCTTCTTTCAAATAGTCACCGGCCAACACACCCAGACCACCAGAATATATTTTCAGGACGCTACTTAAACCATATTCCATGCTGAAATAGGCTACTGACGGACGTTTTTCATCCGATTTCACATCCATGTAATCTCTGAATTTTGTATAAACATCATTCATTCTTCTCAGAATCACCTTGTCTTTTGCCAAAGCCTCCAACTTTTCGTAGCTCATGCGCTCCAACAATAGTACGGGATTCTGTCCACATTCTTTCCAAAGTTCCGGATCTAGATCTCTAAACAATTCTGTCGCTTCAAAATTCCATGCCCACCAAATGTTACGTGCAATTTCAGACAATCTCTCCAACTCTACCGGTATACGTGATTTTACAGTAACCTCTTTCCAGTTGGGAGTATTCACATTACTAACTTTAATTTTCATAATGTTCTTATTTACTTATTGATGAATAATTTTTCTTAACTCAACTGACGCTTCATCGCATTGCACAAAGCAATATCGTAAGCCTCATAGTAATATTGTATAAAATGTTTCCACAGAGCCTGTTCCGCCACTTCAGCAGCCCGCTTGCGGATTTCTTTTATTTCTTTTTCCGACTTATCCGCAAATAGCGTAATTGTATCTTTGATACCATCCGCCACCTCCGAATAATTATAGTCAGAACGGTGCAGCACTTCTACCCCGTCATTGATACCATGCTGATTCTTCAAGCTATTTACCCAAAGCCCGAATCCCGCCAGATCAGTAGTTATTGTTGGAACGTGGAAGGCTACACTCTCCAGCGGAGTATATCCCCATGGTTCGTAATAAGAAGCATAGACACTCAAGTCCTGTCCCAGCAATATATCATAATATTCTTTGTTCATAATACCGTCACGCCCGTCCAGATAGCAAGGAACAAATATCACCTTTACCTTATCTCCGGGACGATTACCCATTCCCAGATATTTCAGCATATCCAACACCTGGTCATGAGTCATGTTATGCAACCAATGAGTGATAAACGGCACCTCGAGCGGAGTATCAAACTTCTCTTTACTCTTCAAACGTTCCTGCAAATCTTCACGGGGATCTCCTACCCAACTGGGGACATTGATGAATGCCAGAACATTCTTATGCAAGTTTTTGTCCCTGTTCAAGCGGTTCAATGATTCCAAGAATACATCAATACCTTTATTTTTGAATTCATAACGCCCACTGGTTCCGATGATTAACGTATCATCCCCCATATTTGTTCCCAATAATTTATTGGCAACGTTTAGCATCAAGGCACGTGCACGCTTACGTTTTCCCGTAAATGTACTTCCTTTCGGTACGAAATCATCTTCAAAACCATTCATCAACACTACATCTGCCGGTTTGTCTAACAGTTCCTTGCACTCATTGTTGGTAATCTGGCTTACAGTTGTGAAGCAGTCTACATAATGTGCAGTCTGCTTCTCGATAGAATGCTTTGACTGCATATTAAGTTCCTGTGCCATTTGGTCACCATTATAAGCAAACAGATAGTCATACAGCGGCTTATTGTTACCTGCTATGGAACGGCCGATCGATGTTGCATGAGTCGTGAAAATAGTACCAATTTCCGGCACAGCCTCCTGTATATAAAGTGCTCCCATTCCGGTCATCCACTCATGTGCCTGATATACCACCTTATCCGTTTCTGTCAGGTTGTAGCGGTAGAAACTTTCCACCACCTTTCCTGCAGCATACGAAAACATAGAAGCTTCGTCGTAATCGCCATAAGCATGCAACGAATCTACTTGAAAACGATTCCACATATCTGTGTATATATCGTCCTTCTTCTCAAAAAAAGGTTGAAAATCGACTAGAATGACAATCGGCTCACCTGGTATATTCCATCGTCCGACACGAACCGAAAGTTCGTCTTTCTCAAATGCATGCTTTTTCCAGGCAGCACACAAATTATCTGACTCAATGAATAGAGGGTTCTCTTTTCCTTGCCACACATCAGGACCTATGAAAAAAATTCTGTCGCGAAACTTTTCCTGCAATGTATTCGCCCGTGTCGACAAGACAGTGTATATCCCTCCCACTTTATTACATACTTCCCAGCTGGACTCGAAGATATAATCGGGGGTTAATAAATCTTTTACCATATAATATATTAAAACTCTTTTTAGTATGCGAGTGCAAAAGTACACATTATTCTTTGAAAAATAATACTTTATGCGAAAAATATGAGTTAATAAGAAGAAAGAAAAGTTGGTTGACAAAGAAAAAAGAACATCCCCTTGCAAATGCAAAACGGCATTCACAAGGGGATTGAAAGTTCTTTATTGAAAAAGTTTCTTGCAGAAAAAAATTATGCAAGCGCACTACCGATCAAGAAAGTTGCAGCTAAAGCAACGATAGCATAAAGTTCTGGGAATACGGCCAAAATCAATGTATTACTAAAAACATTGTGTCCCTGGCCGATAGCAGCGATACCGTTTGCACAAACCTGTCCCTGACGAATAGCAGAGAACAACGCAACCAATCCCAAAGCAATACCTGCACCAAGAACGGCTGAAGCCTGAATAGCAGTAATTTCAGGAGTCAGGATGCCGAAAATGGTCTGGAACATAAAGTAACCGGCAAAACCATACAAACCCTGTGTACCCGGAAGTGCAGTCAACACAAGGAAGTTACCGAATGCACTATCATTCTTCTTCAATGCGCCGATAGCAGCATTACCTGCAATAGTTACTCCGTAAGCACTACCAATGCCTGACAAACCAACCATAACCGCGATGCCAATATAGGCAATAAACAAATTCATTTCCATAATCTTATTCTATTTTTTATTGTTTAATTCTTTAATTCTTAATTTTTAAAAGGCTTGTACTCTTTGCCGCCACCTTCATAACCGGAGTTCTTGAAAAACTCAACGAACGTCAGACGCATCGGGTGAACCATTGCACCGAGCACATTCATAAACATATTGATTGCATGACCGATAACAAAAATCAGCACCATTACAATAGGTCCTGCTATTACATTATCCGGACTCATACCTACCGCCAGACTGTTGAATACTCCCGCCAGAATACCTCCTGAAAGTCCAAGGGCAAAAAGACGAACGTATGATAAAACATCTCCCAGCAGACCGGTAAGCATGTTATATGAATCCCACAAACCGAGTCCGATATTCATAAATATGTTCTTTCCCGGAGTGTTGAAAAGGAATATCATAGCACCGGAAATACACAGAACAACCTTATATGCCGTACCTCCCATCGACAACAACTCCGAAGAAGCGAATAAAGCCGAAACAGCCGTTGAAACCAGTAGGATAATCCATCCGATCGTTGCTATTGCATATTTGAAACCAAACTGGATTGTCTGATTCACAGCTTTCAGTACCATACCGAACAGAATCTGGATAACACCCAAAATCAGCGACAGCCGGAACATATCGTTGTTGTCCATCAGGACCGCATGTTTCAGACGTTGCACGATAGGCCAATCCAAATCATAGATATTCGCTCCGAAGAATGTACCCGTCAGCAAACCGCAGAAGAAGGTTGAAGCAGACAGTACCTGTATCAGTGAAATAATCGACTTCATTGACGGAGTTACCTTCTTTGCCAGTAAGCGATATGCCGTTGCTCCGAGGAACAAGAAAAGTCCATATCCCGAGTCTCCCAGACAGAGTCCGAAAAATACCATAAAGAACGGGGCAAAGAACGGAGTCAAGTCCAGTTCATTATACTTCGGAAGCATATACAACTTACAGATCGGTTCGAACCAGGCAAAGAATCCTTTATTATTCAATCGAATAGGAACATTATCACCCGGCATCGGATCCGTAATCTCATAATATACATGTGCGTCATTCAGATAAGCCTCTATTTCCACTTTACTGTATGCGGGAGCCCATCCTTCAATCAACATCAGCTTATCACCGGCAGTTTGTTCGGAACTCAATACAACCTTAGAGAATTCAATCTGACTCTGTAACTCTTTCAAAGCTGCCTTCAAAGAAGGAATATCCGTCTCGGAAAGTGCAACGAGTTTCTTTTCATTCCCTTCGATTGCCTGTTCGGTCGTATCATAAAGCGCTTCAAGACGTGACAGAGAGTATGCAGGAAGTTTCGCCTGCTCCACATCCAAGTCCACTTCCTGTCCGGCCTTCGTTACAGTCACAAAGAATACTTTGGAAGAAATACGGTTCACAATCATTGCATTGTATTCCGTTTCCCATTCTTCTTTGTAATTTCCTTCCGAACAGCTATAGAAACCGATTATATAACCGGCGTCTTTCAGTTTCTGAATGCCGGTCGGCTCAAAGTTACCCCAAACTTCCAATACTTCTTTCTCTTTCGCATAGCTTTGTAGCTGTTGGGACAACTTGCCGTGTTCCGTCTGCAGAGCATCCACCTCGTCCAGTACTTGCATACCGCGGGTAGCCGTTCCACCTTCCGTAGCAATCACGGCATTCTTTTCATGCTTCTGATTTTGAAGCAACTTCAGAGTAGCCGCCAAGCGGTTGAAAAGGCGAATATTCTCCTGCAACTCCGTATTATCGGCAGCACCTTGTTGCTTCTCCACAATGTGAACCACACCAAGTTCGCGCAGACTGTTCAGGAATTCTTCGTACTCCTTGTGATAAACCAGGAATGTGAGTTTCTTCATTTTTGTAATCATGCTTCTACCTCCTTCCTTTTTTCTTGATGAGACTTCATGATCTTTTGCGAAGACTTCGACAGGTTTTCTTCATCTTCCATAAATCGTTTGATCTTTCGCAATGCATCCTGATAGCCTGGTATCTGCACCTTCTCAAAAAGGTTCACTTTCTGAGTGGTCTTTTTCCTTGCATGTTCTAACAGATTCAGCTTGGCGAGCATAAACTCGCGTTCGATTGCCGTATGGGCCAGTTCTTCCAACAAATGGATACCGTCGGCATACCACTTGGGAGCGTTGAACATACTGTACGGACGTATCTCGAAATCTATATTTTCGAGTAGCGGTACACGTACACCCGCAATCTTCTTCACGCCAAGATGAACATCATTCACCTTTATCAATGAAGCGTCAAACTCATTCCAAAGGGCGAACATGGCTTCATAGGCTTGAATTTGTTGTTCGAGCCTATCCTCCAAATCGGCAGCTTCCGTTTTACAGCGCTTCACTTCCATGCGGAGGGCACTTTCCTTATTCTTGATAATAGGAAGCGTACGTACCCGCACTTTCAGTTGCTTTTCGAGCTGCTGAAGGGAGGTTTTGTTATATTGAAACTTTATAGCCACGTTGTTATTACTAATTATCAGTTATTACTAGTGCTAATTATTCACCTTTCGGCCAGTATTGATCTACCAGGTCTTTCTTAATATTTACTTCTTCCGGACGGAAGTATCTGCCGAACAAGCCCCAAGCTACGTCTAACATTTCAGTCGTATCAAGATTGACATCAATGGCCAACAACTGGTTGGAATAGTCTTTCGCGAAAGCCAACGTACGTTCGTCGTAGTTCGTCAGGTCGAAACCGTTTTCCATTTTGGTCTTCGCATTAGCAGCATCGGCATACAGACGTACAGCAGCATTCATCACCTGCGGGTGGTCCTTACGTGTCTTTTTACCGGTTACCAACTGTTTCAAACGAGACAATGAACGGAACGGATCGACAATTACCTTACCAATATCACTATCACGACGCAGGAACAACTGGCCTTCCGTGATATAACCTGTATTATCAGGCACAGCGTGCGTAATATCGCCACCGGACAAAGTAGTCACCGCAATAATCGTAATAGAACCACCAGAAGGGAACTGCACCGCCTTCTCGTAAATCTTCGCCAAATCGGAATAAATCGAACCCGGCATAGAGTCTTTTGAAGGAATCTGGTCCATACGGTTAGATACAATTGCCAACGCATCGGCGTAGCTGGTCATATCAGTCAACAACACCAACACCTTCTCATTATTATTTACTGCAAAATATTCAGCAGCAGTCAACGCCATATCCGGAATCAACAAACGTTCCACCGGAGGATTCTCGGTCGTATTCATGAAACTCACAATACGGTCAAGAGCACCAGCATTGGAGAACACATTCTTAAAGTACAAGTAGTCGTCATTCGTCATACCCATACCGCCCAGAATAATCTTATCTGTTTCAGCACGCAATGCCACATTTGCCATTACTTGGTTGAAAGGCTGGTCGGGGTCAGCAAAAAATGGAATCTTCTGACCGGACACCAGCGTATTATTCAAGTCGATACCGGCAATACCTGTCGCAATCAGTTCCGACGGTTGTTTGCGCCGAACCGGATTCACTGACGGACCACCGATTTCCACTTCCTGTCCTTCAATCTCGGGACCACCGTCAATCGGGTCACCAAAAGCATTGAAGAAACGTCCTGCCAACTGCTCACTAACCTTTAATGTAGGAGATTTGCCGAGAAATACGACTTCAGCATTGGTAGGAATACCCTCTGTACCTTCAAATACCTGCAAAGTGACATCGTCACCGGCAATCTTAACCACCTGTGCCAGTTTACCATCCACAGTGGCAAGCTCATCATACCCTACTCCCGTTGCTTTCAACGAACAGGTAGCCTTAGTAATCTGAGTAATCTTGGTATATATCTTTTGAAAAGCTTTTGTTGCCATTTATATATTTACAATTTAGCTATTTACAAATTACTGTTTAATACTTCTTTCGGCAATCAATTCCTTCAATTGCTGTTGGAATCCCTCATACTGCTCTGATTTGAACTTCGAGTAGTTCATCTGCTTACAGATATTAATCATCTTCTTGAAGTAATCCATTACTTCGTTGAAGTTATCAAATTCAAACTCCGTATGACAGATGTCAATCACCATATTCAAGATATCCTCCTGACGTTCCATAGGTGTTACGGCATCGATTTCATCGAATGCATCCTGCTGCAAGATAACAAAGTCGATCAATTCCGATTTCCAGAAAGTAACGTGATATTCTACCGGCACACCGTCGTCACCAAGGATATTAATCTGTTCGGCAATCTCCTTACCACGTTGCAAACGGGTTTTGAGTTCATTCACCTTACCAATCCATTCATCATTGATATGACCTTTGATATATTCTTCAAATTCCGGATATTCGATATATTTAGAATAAGAATCAATCGGGTTCACAGCCGGATAACGTTTCTTATCAGCACGGTCCTGCTCCAAAGCGTAGAAACAACGGGCCACTTTCTTCGTGTTTTCAGTTACCGGCTCTTTCAAGTTACCACCGGCAGGAGATACCGTACCGATAAAAGTAATTGAGCCCGTTTCACCATTAGAAAGTTTCACATAACCGGCACGGCCATAGAAGTTTGAGATAATAGCCGAAATATCCATCGGGAAAGCATCTGGTCCGGGCAACTCTTCCATACGGTTGGACATCTCACGCAACGCCTGCGCCCAACGTGAAGTAGAATCCGCCATTAACAACACTTTCAGTCCCATAGAACGATAATATTCTGCCAATGTCATTGCTGTATATACAGATGCTTCACGGGCAGCAACCGGCATATTAGAAGTATTGGCGATAATGATCGTACGTTCCATAAGTTTACGTCCCGTGTGCGGGTCCACCAGTTCTGGGAATTCGGTAAAGATCTCCACAACCTCGTTCGCACGTTCACCGCAAGCGGCGATAATTACGATGTCAGCTTCCGCTTGTTTGGAAATAGCATGCTGAAGCACCGTCTTCCCTGTACCGAACGGACCCGGTATAAAGCCGGTACCACCTTCCACAATCGGATTCAGCGTATCAATCACACGCACACCGGTTTCCAACAGTTTGAAAGGACGCGGTTTCTCCTTGTAATTCGTCATGGCACGTTTCACAGGCCACCTCTGAATCATAGTCACAGGAATATCATTTCCTTCCTCATCAGTCAGGATAGCAATCGTATCCTCAATCTTATAATCACCTTCCGGCATGATAGTCTTTACAGTAGCAGTTCCCTGCAATGTAAACGGCGCCATCATTTTCAACGGCTGGAAGTTCTCATCCACCTGCCCCAGCCACGCGGAAGCTTGTACTTTATCACCCGCGTTTACCAATGGAACGAAGTGCCATACACGTTCTTTATCCAACGGATACGTATATTGTCCTCTCTTCAGAAAAACCCCGTCCATCTTGTCAAGGTCATTTTGCAGACCGTCGTAGTTTTTCGATAACATACCCGGGCCTAATGTCACCTCAAGCATGTGTCCTGTAAATTCGGCTTCGGCGCCCACTTTCAGTCCACGTGTACTCTCGAACACCTGAACATATACCTGTGAACCTACAACCTTAATCACCTCCGCCATTAACTTATCGCCACCGGTAGAGATATAACAAATCTCATTCTGAGCTACCGGTCCGTCAACGACGAGGGTCACCATGTTGGCAATAACGCCACTAACAGTTCCTTTTGTTGCCATATATTTCTTTAAATTTATTATCTGAATTCTGCAGGAATCTGTACATCGTTCTTCAGCGACTCAATAATGCTTCGGAACAACTGATTACCTCTTTCTTTATCCAAGGAGATCCAACGCTCAATCATTTCCAGTTTCAACAAGAAAGCAAAAATGCGCTCAACAGTGAAATAATCGAAGAAAATAGCATCTTCCATCCAGTTCCACCGTAAAGCGTCCAGCTTCTTCTCACGTTCTACCAGTTCTGTAATCTCACTGATTTTCACCAATGACTCAAAAACATCAACCTCACCAGACAATCCGAAATCGCGGGCACTGGAGGTACGCAATGCTTCGCACACTTCCGTATTACCTACAATATTGGAAGCAATATCCCATTTGAACTTACGGCTCGTAAATGCAACCAGAATATTATTGATGTTCAAATTGAATTCAAACCAGGCAGCAACAAACTTATTTCCACATTTCATGGCATACTCATAATATAAAGTAGCTAGGTGATCTTCATGCAACACCGTACTTTCGGCCGGAGTATTCAAATAATCAGTTATAAATGTAGAAAGGTAAACCGGAAATTCCTTAGGGCTGATTTCTCCGCCTTCCCTCAACATAGAAATATACTCAGTGAGTTCGGCAGCAGAATAGTTTCCTCGTTTATCAATTTCCGCCTCTTTGTCTTTGAGAAGTTTCAGCACATTGGCATTGTCAAACTTCAGATAGAATAAGTCAATCAACTTCTGGTCTGAAGCAGATAATCCCGGGTAGATTTCAGTTTTAAAATCGGCTACTGTATAGCTCAGTTTGCTGTCTTCCAGTGAAAGTTCCGGCAAACCTGCTACCAAGTAATAGTACTTACTACTCATAGTCGCTTCTTTTAAAATAGCATTTCTACTAATTGAGGACGCAAGAAGGCTTTGAAGTAATTCATGAATTCTTCTTCTCCGAAGTTCACTTTATATGAACCGTCCGCCGGAGAAACCGTAAACAAGGTCTTGATACCGTTTACTTGCTGGATAGTAACACCTTTATCCAATAAAGCTTTTGCATGAGCTGCAAAATATTTTTTCAATGATTCCGCATCAGCTGTCGAGATAACGATAGGCTCGTCTATACTCCACTTAGAAGCTAATGCAACAATAAACGCATTCAGGTAATCTTTATCCTGAGCGAAATCCTTTACAGAAGCGGTAATCAACTTGTCAGTGACCATAGTAGCAATCTCTGATTTGAGTGCATTAACGGCCTGACCGGAAAATAGTTTTAACTCTGATTTTGTATTTTCTGCCAGTTCTTCAGCAGATTTACGAGAGGCAGCAACGATTGAGTCAGCTTCTTTGTGAGCATCCTCAATGATCTTTTTTGCTTCTTCCTGAGCATTCGCGATAAGTCTTTGCGCTTCCTCGTTTCCTTTTTCCACGCCTTCACGATAAATCTTATCGGTCAACTCTTGAATTTTGTTTTCCATATTAACAGGAGTATTTAGTATTATTACTGTATTAATTATGTTCCTTCATCAGATTCTCGCCAAATTTACAAAAATCAATTTGATAAAAAAGGGAAAGATGAAAAGAAAAATATTCCCTTGCAAAAAAATCACACTTCTACACCGATTTTATTCCGTTTTCAGCGTATTCTTATTACTAAATGACACTTTTCCGAAATTCTCACGGGAGAAAGCAAATATATAAAATCAAAAGGAGAATAAAAAACGAAGAAATACTGAAAGCGAAGAAAGGGATACCAAAGCGGCTATATGAAAGATTAAATCATAAAATAAGAGATAATCCAAACAGTTAAAAACAGAAAGCCTCGCCCGTCAAATAGACAAGCGAGGCTTCATAAAAAACGGCGGCTACCTACTCTCCCACTGTTACGCAGTACCATCGGCGTGACGAGGCTTAACTTCTCTGTTCGGAATGGGAAGAGGTGGAACCCTCGTGCTATAACCACCTGAAAAAGGTTATGACATGACGAAAAGTAAAATGAAAGACATTTGACAAGCTAAACGTATATAACAACCGTCCCGCAGAAAGAAAGTGGACGGGCAATTAGTAATGCTCGGCTATGATGTTACCACCTGTACACCTGCATCCTATCAACGTCATCGTCTTTGACGACCCTAAGAAATCTAATCTTGTGGCTGGCTTCGTACTTAGATGCTTTCAGCACTTATCCAATCCCGACTTAGATACCCAGCAATGCACCTGGCGGCACAACTGGTAAACCAGAGGTCAGTCCAACACGGTCCTCTCGTACTAGTGTCAGAGCCACGCAAATTTCATACGCCCACGATAGATAGAGACCGAACTGTCTCACGACGTTCTGAACCCAGCTCGCGTGCCACTTTAATGGGCGAACAGCCCAACCCTTGGGACCTTCTCCAGCCCCAGGATGTGACGAGCCGACATCGAGGTGCCAAACCCCTCCGTCGATATGAGCTCTTGGGAGGGATCAGCCTGTTATCCCCGGAGTACCTTTTATCCTTTGAGCGATGTCCCTTCCATGCGGAAACACCGGATCACTATGCTCTAGTTTCCTACCTGATCGACTTGTATGTCTCCCAGTCAAGCGCCCTTATGCCATTACACTCTACGGACGGTTACCAATCGTCCTGAGGGCACCTTTAGAAGCCTCCGTTACACTTTTGGAGGCGACCACCCCAGTCAAACTACCCACCAAACAGTGTCCCCGTTACAACGGGTTAGAACTCAAATAATCAAAGGGCCGTATTTCAACAGCGACTCCACACAAACTGGCGTCTGCGCTTCAAAGTCTCCGGCCTATCCTACACATCAATTACCCAAATTCAATGTTAAGCTATAGTAAAGGTTCACGGGGTCTTTTCGTCCCATCGCGGGTAATCGGCATCTTCACCGATACTACAATTTCACTGAGCTCACGGTTGAGACAGTGTCCAGATCATTACACCATTCGTGCAGGTCGGAACTTACCCGACAAGGAATTTCGCTACCTTAGGACCGTTATAGTTACGGCCGCCGTTTACTGGGGCTTCAATTCAATGCTTCTCTTGCGATGACATCTCCTCTTAACCTTCCAGCACCGGGCAGGTGTCAGGCTGTATACGTGATCTTTCAATTTGGCACAGCCCTGTGTTTTTGTTAAACAGTTGCCTGGACCTATTCTCTGCGCCCAACTCTCGTTGGGACCCTTTATCCCGAAGTTACAGGGTCAATTTGCCTAGTTCCTTAACCGTGAATCACTCAAGCGCCTTAGTATATTCAACCCGACTACGTGTGTCCGTTTGCGGTACGGGTACCTCAAGGATTAAGTTTAGCGGATTTTCTCGGGAGTATGTTTACACGCACTATTACCGTTTCCCGAAGGAATTGGTATACTATCAGGTTCGACTCTCGTGGTGGATTTGCCTGCCACAATCAACATCTACACCCTTCAACGGACTATTCCGTCAGTCCGCGGCGTTGTCACGACTCCGTCTCCACGTCACTCCTTAAGGTAGTACAGGAATATTAACCTGTTCTGCCATCGGCCTCACCGTTCGGCTGAGCCTTAGGACCCGACTAACCCTGATCCGATTAGCGTTGATCAGGAAACCTTAGTCTTTCGGCGAGGGGGTTTCTCACCCCCTTTATCGTTACTTATACCTACATTTGCTTTTCCACACGCTCCAGCAAAGCTCACGCTTCACCTTCGACGCGGAGTGGAATGCTCCCCTACCGATCATTAATGATCCCATAGCTTCGGTAAGATACTTAATGCCCGATTATTATCCACGCCAAACTCCTCGACTAGTGAGCTGTTACGCACTCTTTAAATGAATGGCTGCTTCCAAGCCAACATCCTAGCTGTCTTAGCAATCTGACTTCGTTAGTTCAACTTAGTATCTATTTCGGGACCTTAGCTGATGGTCCGGATTCTTCTCCTTTAGGACATGGACCTTAGCACCCATGCCCTCACTCCTGTGATAGAACTAATGCGCATTCGGAGTTTATCAAGACTTGATAGGCGGTGAAGCCCTCGCATCTTATCAGTCGCTCTACCTCACATTAGTAACTCACAAGGCTGCACCTAAATGCATTTCGGGGAGTACGAGCTATCTCCAAGTTTGATTAGCCTTTCACCCCCACCCTCAGCTCATCCGGAAGCTTTTCAACGCTTATCGGTTCGGTCCTCCAGTTAGTGTTACCTAACCTTCAACCTGGCCAAGGGTAGATCACTTGGTTTCGCGTCTACTCCTTCCGACTTATCGCCCTGTTCAGACTCGCTTTCGCTTCGGCTACGGATCTCTAGATCCTTAACCTTGCCGGAAAAAGTAACTCGTAGGTTCATTATGCAAAAGGCACGCCGTCACAGCATAAGCTGCTCCGACCGCTTGTAGGCGCATGGTTTCAGGGACTATTTCACTCTTCTATTCGAAGTGCTTTTCACCTTTCCTTCACAGTACTGGTTCGCTATCGGTCTCTCGGGAGTATTTAGCCTTACCGGATGGTCCCGGCTGGTTCACGCAAGATTCCTCGTGTCCCGCGCTACTCAGGATACCACTACGCTTCGTTCAGCTTCGAATACCGGACTATCACCGTCTATGGTTTCATTTTCCAAAGAATTCTTCTCACTGAATGTCTTGCGACAACGTGGTCCTACAACCCCAATATTGCCGTAACAACATTGGTTTGGGCTAATCCCCGTTCGCTCGCCACTACTTGGGGAATCATTATTATTTTCTTTTCCTGCAGGTACTAAGATGTTTCAGTTCCCTGCGTTAGCCTCCTGCCAAGCAGGATGACATTCCTTCAGAATGTCGGGTTGTCCCATTCGGAAATCTTCGGATCAAAGGTTATTTGCACCTACCCGAAGCTTATCGCAGCTTATCACGTCCTTCATCGCCTCCGAGAGCCAAGGCATCCGCCATGCGCCCTTGCTTACTTTCTTTCAAACTGACTGCTCCGAAAACTATCCATTACTGAAATGGGAAAATATCGGAGAGAGTACGGTTTGATATATACTTTTAGCTCTTTACTTTTATTTTACTTTTTGTACATCATGTCAAAGATCGTTTCCCATTGCTGGGGATGTGGAGAATAACGGATTCGAACCGTTGACCCTCTGCGTGCAAGGCAGATGCTCTAGCCAGCTGAGCTAATCCCCCGTAAGAGTCGTTTCGGAGTAGTCCCAGGCAGAGTTGAACTGCCGACCTCTACATTATCAGTGTAGCGCTCTAACCAACTGAGCTATAGGACTAGTTCAACCGTGTCTGTCTTTAGACTCGGCTTCTGTTTTCTCTTGTTTATCTCTATCTATATTACTATAGATGGTTGATCTATATATTATAAATAAACAAGTACCAGTAGTACAATCGAAACAGAACCCGGTTCAATATTCCCCTAAAGGAAATGAACCATGAAGTCATTGTAACGACATCGCTCCAGAAAGGAGGTGTTCCAGCCGCACCTTCCGGTACGGCTACCTTGTTACGACTT
Organism: Bacteroides caccae; assembly: GCF_002222615.2. Taxonomy (NCBI): domain Bacteria; kingdom Pseudomonadati; phylum Bacteroidota; class Bacteroidia; order Bacteroidales; family Bacteroidaceae; genus Bacteroides; species Bacteroides caccae. Next base: position 3,584,234 of record NZ_CP022412.2, read on the forward strand.
AGCCCCAATTACCAGTTTTACCCTAGGACGCTCCTTGCGGTTACGTACTTCAGGTACCCCCGGCTTTCATGGCTTGACGGGCGGTGTGTACAAGGCCCGGGAACGTATTCACCGCGCCATGGCTGATGCGCGATTACTAGCGAATCCAGCTTCACGAAGTCGGGTTGCAGACTTCGATCCGAACTGAGAGAGGTTTTTGGGATTGGCATCCTGTCACCAGGTAGCGGCCTTCTGTACCCCCCATTGTAACACGTGTGTAGCCCCGGACGTAAGGGCCGTGCTGATTTGACGTCATCCCCACCTTCCTCACATCTTACGACGGCAGTCTCTCCAGAGTCCTCAGCATGACCTGTTAGTAACTGAAGATAAGGGTTGCGCTCGTTATGGCACTTAAGCCGACACCTCACGGCACGAGCTGACGACAACCATGCAGCACCTTCACAAATGCCTTGCGGCGTATGGGTTTCCCCATAATTCATTTGCAATTTAAGCCCGGGTAAGGTTCCTCGCGTATCATCGAATTAAACCACATGTTCCTCCGCTTGTGCGGGCCCCCGTCAATTCCTTTGAGTTTCACCGTTGCCGGCGTACTCCCCAGGTGGAATACTTAATGCTTTCGCTTGGCCGCTTACTGTATATCGCAAACAGCGAGTATTCATCGTTTACTGTGTGGACTACCAGGGTATCTAATCCTGTTTGATACCCACACTTTCGAGCATCAGCGTCAGTTACACTCCAGTGAGCTGCCTTCGCAATCGGAGTTCTTCGTGATATCTAAGCATTTCACCGCTACACCACGAATTCCGCCCACCTCTACTGCACTCAAGACTGCCAGTATCAACTGCAATTTTACGGTTGAGCCGCAAACTTTCACAACTGACTTAACAATCCGCCTACGCTCCCTTTAAACCCAATAAATCCGGATAACGCTCGGATCCTCCGTATTACCGCGGCTGCTGGCACGGAGTTAGCCGATCCTTATTCATATGGTACATACAAAAGTCCACACGTGGACCACTTTATTCCCATATAAAAGAAGTTTACAACCCATAGGGCAGTCATCCTTCACGCTACTTGGCTGGTTCAGACTCGCGTCCATTGACCAATATTCCTCACTGCTGCCTCCCGTAGGAGTTTGGACCGTGTCTCAGTTCCAATGTGGGGGACCTTCCTCTCAGAACCCCTATCCATCGTAGTCTTGGTGGGCCGTTACCCCCCCAACAAACTAATGGAACGCATCCCCATCTCATACCGAATTTCTTTAATATAAAACCCATGCGGGAAATATATGCTATCGGATATTAATCTTTCTTTCGAAAGGCTATCCCCGAGTATGAGGTAGGTTGGATACGTGTTACTCACCCGTGCGCCGGTCGCCAGCTTTGGTTTGCAAGCAAACCAAACTGATGCCCCTCGACTTGCATGTGTTAAGCCTGTAGCTAGCGTTCATCCTGAGCCAGGATCAAACTCTTCATTGTAAAAGTATTTTTTAATCGGCATGTGCCGGTTATAGCTCTGTTCAGGATGCCGTACAATTTATTGACTTCATTCTAAATACCTGTATCTATTACATATAGATAAACATAAATAACAGATTGTATTGACGGTTCTATCTTTTCTTGTACTACTTGTATTGTTTATCAATATTTCAAAGAACTAATGTGGCCTTCGCCGCACTGCTTTCTTTACGAAAGCGGATGCAAAGATAAGGACTTTTTCAGATAACATCCAAACTTTTTTCGAAGTTTTTTGTTTTTATTTTCCGAACCCTTTATCATTAGCAGAATGTCAATCATTAGGCTCTGTCTCTCTAGCAAAGCGGGTGCAAAAGTAGACAACTTATCCATAACATCCAAATATATATGACTATTTTTCTAATCTTTTTTGAAACTTTTTTGTAACACGCTGATTGACAAGGATGTTGTAGAACATAAATTTTACTGCAGGGAGAACCCATGTAGAATGACTACACATTATTATATAATACAACCTATACAAAAGCTGTTTTATTGTTCAGATCTCCTTTGGTAGAAATCCTTTTCCCGCGAAACACAGCCATAAACAAGATACCTACAATAGAATTGAAAAACAAGAATGTATCTGCCACCTGCAACAAAACACGAATAACATCTGATAAAAGCTATGAGTTCCTTGGCATTTCCACAGTTATAAACTTCCGTTTCCACGCTTAGAAACTCTAATTTCCATACGGAGAAACTAGAATTTCCAGCCTCGGAACTGGAGTTTCTAAACGTAGAAACACTTTCCCTGTCCATAGAGAGAAAACAATCATATCCTGTATGAATAGATTTTATTGCATACACTGTGTTGCAGATATCTTTATCTACAAGCTATCTGCAACAGGTATCTGCAACACTATAATTATTTATTTATCAGGCTATTACTCATATTTTATTGCAGGTGGCAGATCGATGTTATACTTTTCAACTTTTATAGAGGTTTACTTAAAACGCACAGAAGCCATAAGATCATTTACCAAATTTTCAATTTTCTCAGTTGTAGAATACAAGGAAACAATACATGCCTTACCTGTTTCCGGGCTGAGCAACATAGAGAACTGCCAAATCAATACTGGACGAGTTTCATACTTTACAGATTGCATACGCATTATATTACTCTGATTAATCACTTCCTGATGAGTATTGAGGATAGAAAAATCATATCCATCCAGTTCTGTATTACGCCATGAATCAATACATTCCTTGAAATATTCTTCACTAGCGTTGGTATCATAAAATCCAATGACAACACCCCAAATACTGTCACCAACAGCAAAAGTATGACATACATTATCAACTGTATCCTTCTCGCAAATAGCACCTTCAGGTGCATGAAAAGCAATAATACCATCACTGTAATCACCATGTCCTAAAGTAATATTCATAGGAGTTGGAACACTTCCCCAATAAACCAACATTGAAATGCCTAACAAAAGTACCGGAGTAAATATCAAAGAACCAACTATATATTTATCTCTACTCAAAATTTTCCGTTCTTCCTTCGGAAATAAATCGGAAACTTGCTCAGACAAGCAAAGATAAACAAACCAAACAATCCCAAAAATCAAAGCCTTTAGAATTTGCGGCAGACTGCCCCAACCATAATCACCGTAATCTCCACCTAATAATAGTAATAGATTAGAGAGAAAAATAATAATGAGATAACTTTTACCCAAAAAGACCGCATTCGACCGCTTATTCAAAAAAGCCAATATCGTATAAAGAGCCAATCCTCCAATCCCCAAAACATAAACAATATCAATTAATGCCACAAGATAGATAAAAAAGTCTCCCACTCCTATGTCATAAGCATCTAAAGAAAAATCTGCAATTGAAGTAACAACTGTTATTGCCGCACCAAGACCTACAACAAAAAGAAAAAATGAGAGCCAGCCACTAACCTGTCTGTCTTTTTGTGGTGTTAAAGGAGTAATATTTTGTGTATCCATAGTAAAATACGCTGCCAATTTAATTACCAATATACATCAGCCCAACCGGCAGCGGAATACCATTCTACCGACTGACGATAATATGCATCTTGCTTTACATCATTCCCCCGTAATATATAAGTAGAAAGTCCTTCAAAACCGTTCATTGAAACCATTTCCCCATACCCCGAAGGATAGGTACAATAATTATTATCCGTAGTATTCTTCCAAACAACAGCGTTTTGGTATGCATGGGCATAGTTATCAAATGCTTGTTGGTTTTTTTGGATTTTTTTCATCAATCCCATTAAATCATGATAGTTCTTACTGCGCAAAGGATCATAGCACAAAATCCCCGTAATATCTATATTAGCTCTTTGCTGCATTGAAGCAGCTGTCTGCAAAACCCCTTTAGTGGCAGTAGCCAATGCCGGAAGCTCACTACTCTTAACAACCGAAACAGAGACTCCACCCGTCCAGTTTTCGTTAGAAATCCCTATGCCATTATTATATTTTTCAGCATAAACTGTATAATAGCTCTCTGCAATATTAATTTCCGGTTTATCTTGTGAGAATAATGCGGGAACCACTGCTTCATACGGAGCACCCGGTCCCGGTATTTCCGTAGGAGAACCTATAAAATAATCAGTACGGTCACGTAATTGATAAATCACTTCAACAGACTGCATATAACAAGCATCAAACAGCATAAAATCAAAATGAGGAGCAACAGACAATGCCTCGTGCAAATCCGAAATATTCATTCGATAATCTCCATCGCTTGTATCCTGTCCCCACCAACGAGTTGAGGGGTTCTGATAATGCAGCCACCCATCGCCATGAGACCAAAAAACAATTCCATAACTCTTAGCCGGATAATTAGAGAAGGCCGTTCTAAAAACATCCTTCATCACGTCAAGACTAACCGAATTGTGTTTATCATAACTCATTACAGTTTCCTGTTTCACCTCGCCTTTTCCATTTTTTATCAGACGAATCAGCTTGGCAGTCTTCTTATAACCAGCAAAATAAACCAACAGGTTGTTTGTTGTCCCCTCCGTGCCTTTCATTCCTTCTATCATTTCCGACACATCCTTTGAATCAAAGTCAGACTGACCGAGGCTATTATTACCTGCAATATAAACCAATACTGTACGTGCACCATAAGAGGGTGTTATATCTTCATCTTCACAGGCTGCCAATAATGCTATCAAGCATACAAAAAGGGAAAGTATTTTAATCTTTTTCATTAGTTTTAAGTTTATTACAAAGGACAAATATAAAAAAATAAGAGATGCAAACCACATCTCTTATCCATATTAACAATTCAATTATTATTCTTCCGGTTTCGTAAAACGGAACTTATCAGCTTCAATCCGCGTTACTGTCATATTCCTACTCTTTTTATATTTATTGAGGATTTTCGTTGCTTCCTTCTCTAATTTACTTTTGTTCTCCGAGAAGTAAATCATACATGTACTATTTTGCTGTAACAGATTGTCCTCCAGATAATTTTTCAACTGATAGCTATACAATTCACGATGAGCCAGAAAACCTTCCTTACTGAGACTCACACTATCCAAGATCTGAATTTCTGTGAAATATACAACAGTATCTGTAAACGAAGCAGAAATCCCAAAAGCATAAACAGGTTTAGAGTGATCTTTTTTCAAAGAAAAAGCCGAGCACATGGTAAACACAAGTGCAATTGCAAATAGTATTTTTACGTATTTCATATCATATAAATTTTATTGTGGCAAAGGTAAGAAAAAAGAGGAAATTACCTCCATTTATCTCAAATAAATAGCATTTCTTAGTCATAGAAATAACGGACGGGAAACTAAATAAAAAGTCGCATAAGTACATTCTTCTATATGAAAAGTGCGACTTATGCGACTCAAATTCTTTTTTCTTTCAGAAACTGATATTCCTTACTTATCCCAAGTAAGATTTGAGCAATTTACTACGATTACTTTGTCTAAGTCTTCTAATTGCTTTTTCTTTAATCTGACGAACGCGCTCACGTGTGAGGCCAAACTTATCGCCGATTTCTTCTAATGTCATTTCCTGTTGTCCGATACCAAAAAACATCTGAATGATTTCTTTTTCTCTATCGGTTAACGTAGAAAGAGCTCTATCAATTTCCCTCGCAAGAGACTCATTAACCAGAGAGCGGTCCGCCATTGGCGAATCATCGTTCACCAACACATCCAACAGGCTGTTATCCTCTCCTTCCACAAAAGGCGCATCCACCGAAATATGACGGCCGGACACCTTCAGCGTATCAGAGATTTTATCAACCGGAATTTCCAGTTCATCTGCCAACTCCTCAGGAGACGGACGCCGCTCGTTTTCCTGTTCGAACTTGGAGAAGGCTTTACTGATTTTATTCAGCGAACCGACCTGGTTCAACGGGAGACGAACAATACGCGACTGCTCTGCCAATGCTTGCAGAATAGACTGGCGAATCCACCATACAGCGTAGCTGATAAACTTGAACCCACGTGTTTCATCAAACTTTTCGGCAGCCTTAATCAGTCCTAAATTGCCTTCATTAATCAAGTCAGGCAAACTCAAACCCTGGTTCTGGTACTGTTTGGCCACAGATACGACGAAACGAAGATTGGCACGTGTCAATTTTTCCAATGCTACACGGTCACCCTTACGAATGCGTTGAGCGAGTTCCACTTCTTCCTCAACAGTAATCAGGTCTTCACGGCCGATTTCCTGCAAATACTTATCAAGAGAAGCGCTCTCTCTGTTAGTGATACTTTTGGTAATCTTTAGTTGTCTCATTCTTTAAAAACAGATTTGGAGTGCAAAGTTACGACAAATAATTTGTTAACATACAAAATTAAGTAACTTTTACACTATATTTTTCTACTAATAAAACAAAAAGAGATGCCGGCAAGTTGATTGACGGCATCCTTTTTCTATTTCATTAGCTTATCCTGTAATCTTATTACCTTATTTTACACCTTATTCCTGAGTCAAATCGACGGCGAAGTATCCACGTTTGCCTGACGGGAAGACACCGGTCAAGAACAATACCTGGTTCGGAGACTTAACTGCAGCCTTCATTACTTCTTCCAGATCGCTGACTTTACGCATCGGCTGGTCGTTAGCTTTCAGAATGATAAATCCTTTGCGAACTCCTGCATCCGACATCTTACCGGAGGAAACTCCCGTTACTTGCAACCCATAGCCCAGATTCAATTGTTTTTTCAAATCATCCGGCAATTCTTTGAAAGCAGCTCCCAGGATTTCCATACCTGCATCCTTCACAATCTTGGTAGTACCCTGTTCGTTCTTCAACGTTACTTCAACGGTCTTTTCTTTCTTGTCACGGATCAGTTTCACTTTCACTTTGTCACCCGGACGATGTTTAGCGATAGCTTCCTGCAAGTCAGCCATGTTGGACACCTTCTTATTATCCAAACCGATGATTACGTCGTCTACCTTGATGTCAGCTCCTGACGCAGAACCGTTTTCTACGATTTCGGAAACCCATACACCTTCTACTACACCCAGTTCCTTCGCTTTATCTGCCAATGTCTTACCGGAGTTGTCAATCGGCTGACGGTCGTCCATTAGACTACTACCAATAGAACCACCACGGATACCGAGCAATGCACGTTGTACTGTTCCATATTGTTTCAAGTCGGCGATGACCTTTGTCATAATACTGGTCGGAATGGCAAAACCATATCCTGCGTATGCACCTGTGGGAGAAGAAAGTACGGAGTTGATACCTACCAATTCGCCTTTCGCATTCACCAGTGCGCCACCACTATTACCTTGGTTGATCGCAGCATCCGTCTGGATGAATGATTCTATACCATTATTATATACTCCCAACGAACGGGCTTTTGCACTTACGATACCGGCAGTTACAGTAGAATTCAGATTGAACGGGTTACCTACCGCCAATACCCACTCTCCTACTTTCAAAGCTTCAGAATCTCCTACCGGAATAGTCGGAAAATCATCGCCTTCGATTTTCACCAGTGCAAGGTCAGTGCTGGGATCGGTCCCAATCACACGTCCTTTGAACTCACGGTTATCATTCAGTTTCACACTGATTTCATCCGCACCATCAATCACGTGATTGTTCGTTACGATATATCCGTCTTTAGAAATAATCACCCCCGAACCGAATCCTACACGGGGCTGAGTTTGCACCTGACGTTGCTGCCCGCGTCCGTCTCCAAAGAAGAAATCAAAAATATCCGGCGCTTGCTGAACCGTTCTTGTTTTAGCTTCCTGAGTAGACCTTATATGTACGACAGCATGAAGCGAATTTTCCGCAGCTTGAGTCAAATCGACAGGTTGAGCGTTTACCGCGTCAAAAGCAGCCAATTTGACATTGGGATTCTGCTTGAACATCTCATTAAAAGATGTCTCTGTAGCAGCCTCGTTAGATTGCAACAATTTGTAAGTTGTCAATCCTGCAACTCCTGAGCTAAGAAGAACGATAGCTCCTACTCCCAGAATGTTCTTTGTTGTCTGTTTCATGATTTATAATTCTTTAAAATGTTAATATTCGACATTGTTTTAACTTTTACGACGTTAAAATAATAACAAATATCGTTCACTTATTCTACTTGTCACACTTTTTTGTCCTCTTTTAACAGAGAATATTTAGGGCTTAACAGCGGTTAACGACAACACCTGACAAATTTACATTCGTTGTATGTCAGGTAACGTTAACACTCTGACATTCATTCAGTAAGACTAGATTTTCATGACACCTATCCCGGGCAAATCATTCAGGGTGATTTTTCCTCGCACTACTTCCACTCCTTTAAAGCGGTCGTTGGAGATAAGCAGGTTGCCATCCAGGTCGGCAAAATCAACGAGTGGCGAGAATTGCGAAGCGGCAGATATAGCACAGGAAGTCTCTGTCATACACCCTACCATTACACGCATACCGAGCGCGTGCGCCAATGTCACCATTTTCCATGCCTCACGCATACCGGTACATTTCATCAACTTGATATTAATTCCCGTAAAAGCACCTTTCAATGCTGCCACATCTCCCAAACGCTGCAAAGACTCATCGGCAAATATCGGCAACGGACTCTGCTGGGTTATCCACGCAATGTCATCCAACTGCTCTTTCGGCATAGGCTGCTCTATCATCACAATCCCTTTTTCTTTCAGCCAATGAATCATATCGAGCGCGTACTGACGGTCTTTCCAACCTTGATTAGCGTCTATCGCTATCGGAAGGTCTGTCACCGAGCGAATGGTCTCAATCATCTCTTTATCATTGTCCCGTCCCAGTTTCACCTTTAATATATTAAACCGCCCGGCACATTCTTTTGTTTTCGCACGCACCACATCCGGAGTATCAATGCCAATAGTAAAAGTGGTAGAAGGCGTCTTTTCCTTATTCAATCCCCATATCTGATACCACGGAGCACCCAGCAATTTTCCCACTAAATCGTGAAGAGCAATATCCACTGCTGCTTTAGCTGCAGTATCTTTCGGCGAGAGACTGTCAATGTATGACAAAATGTCTTCTAACTGAAAAGGATCAGAAAACTGCTCCAAGTTCACCTTCCTGAGGAAATTCATGACAGACTCCACTGTTTCACCTAAATAAGGGGGCATAGAAGCCTCCCCGTATCCGGTGATCCCTTCATATTCTATTTCCACCTGTACGTCGGGAGTTGTAGTACGCGAATAGGTGGCCACAGTAAATACATGTCTTAATTTCAACTCATAAGGGAAAAACTTCATTTTCATCTTCCCGCCCAAGCCGAGTTTATTTATATATAAGGTAGAAGGTGATAATTCCCCGGCCAATGCCTGGCGAACCACTAGCCCGGAACCTAAAGCTGCAAAAGCCGCCGTTTTCAAGAAATCTCTTCTGTTTTGCATGTTTTCAAAGTTATAAGTGTGATAAGACAATAAAATAAAGAGGTTATTGTGGAAGGTAGTGAGGATTATGTTCCGTAGTATTCATCCCTTTCTCCTTATTTATATATGGCAGAAAGCGGACTGCAAAAAGCAAACGCCCCGTATTAAATTCATCATAGTTCTTATCTGCCGGTTCAAAGCTACTGATATGCACATCGCCAAGAGCATGGATAAACTGTTTATTTCCTAAATAGATACCGACATGAGAGATACCTTCTTTCCGTCCGGAAAAAGCTTTCCGACCGAAAAACACCAAATCTCCCCGTTGCACATTAGCAAAATCGGAAGTAATCTCGATGCGTTCTCCTACATAAGCCTGTTGCGATGCATCCCTGGGAATAATAATATCATGCATGAACAGCACCGTACGAACCAGACCGCTGCAATCTACTCCTTTGGAAGAAGTACCGGCCCACAGATAGGGAATGCCTATCATAGTATATGCAGTTTCGATAATACTCTCCACATCCTGTTTCAGAGAAGCTCTCCATTTTGTCTCCGGCTGTGAGATCGATTTGGAAATATATGCTTGCCGACCGTCCGGATAAGAGACTTTATAAAAATGCCCTTTGCTTCCTTCCCACTTCAAGCGGTTTCCTGCCACTACGTCAGATACGGTTTGCGATTTCTCATCCGGCTTCTCATAAGTGAATCCATAATGGGCAGTAACCACAATCTTTTCGGCACGGTTCCATTCATTATATCTTTCCTTCGACATGGGGGTAATAACCATTCGATGTACCCAACCGGTATAATCATCCGGTGTTTGAATCTCGTACCAACCCGTATATTGCAGAACTTTAACCGGCATTCCTAACAATGCTTGTGTACTCATACCGGAGGTAAACTTCCCCTCGTCACGTAAATTACAGACAGAAATATGTACTACTCCATAAGCGGAATCAGCAGGCATAGGACGTATCTCCTGAGCATTCAGGGTAACTGACACAACTGCCAGAAAGCAGCAGAAAAAAAGGATAATTTTCTTCATCGAACCATGATTTAATGATAGCAAAGGTAGAAATTATTTCTATTTGTGACACATTCTTTGGCTAAAACAAAATAAATGACGTATTTTTGCAGCCTAAAGCAGTTGGCCGGTCTGTCGCGTGCACGTTTTCGTGCAGGAGGAAAGTCCGGGCAACACAGAGCATCCTACTTCCTAACAGAAAGCTGTCCGTGAGGGTAGAGTAACGTAGAAGAAAATAACCGCCATTCCTTTCGGGGAGAGGTAAGGGTGAGAAGGTGGAGTAAGAGCCCACCAGCCGCATGGTGACATGTCGGGCTGTACGTCTTAGGAGTTGTAAGGTCATGTAAACCGGCGTTATGAGAGTTGCTCGCTCCATGTCGGAGGGTAGACCGCTAAAGTGCCGTGGTGACACGTCACTCAGATAAATGACAGACACCTTATTTATATAAGGTACAGAACTCGGCTTATAGGCTGACTGCTTTTTCTTTTTAAAACCCTGAGCCATGAAGAAGAAAATCACTGATATATGGAAGTTTCTTACGTATGACATTTGGCGCATCACGGAAGACGAAGTGACCAGAACTAAGTTCTCGCTCTACAATATTATAAAAACGATCTATCTTTGTATCAACCGGTTCACCAAAGACCGAATGGCTAACAAGGCCTCTGCGCTGACATACAGCACGCTGCTCGCCATTGTGCCGATACTTGCCATTTTATTTGCCGTAGCCCGTGGCTTCGGGTTCGACAACCTAATGGAACACCAGTTCCGCAACGGCTTCGGAGGAAATATAGAAACGACAGAAGCCATTCTCTCTTTTGTCAATTCCTATCTCTCACAAACCAAAGGAGGTGTTTTCATCGGAGTAGGTTTAGTGATGTTGTTATGGACGGTCATCAATCTGGTCAGCAATATTGAAATCACATTCAACCGTATCTGGGAAGTAAAGAAAGCACGTTCCATGTATCGCAAGATTACGGATTATTTCTCCATGTTCCTGTTGATGCCGATTCTGATAGTTGTTTCCGGAGGACTTTCCCTGTTTATGAGTACCATACTCAAACAAATGGATGATTTCGTCCTGCTTGCTCCTGTCATGAAGTTCATGATACGGCTTATCCCCTTCGTTCTCACATGGATGATGTTCACCGGGCTGTATATTTTCATGCCGAACACGAAAGTAAAATTCAAACACGCTCTTATTGCCGGTATTCTGGCCGGCTCCGCTTATCAGGCTTTCCAGTTCCTATATATCAACAGCCAGTTGTGGGTATCAAAATACAATGCTATCTACGGTAGCTTTGCCGCACTTCCTCTATTCCTGCTCTGGTTACAGATTTCCTGGACTATCTGCCTGTTCGGTGCTGAACTGGCATACGCGGGACAGAACATCCGCAGTTTTAGCTTCGACCAGGACACACGTAATATCAGCAGGCGTTACCGGGATTTTATCTCTATCCTGATTATGTCACTCATCGCCAAACGGTTCGAAAAGAACGATCCTCCTTATACGGCGGCAGAAATATCGGAAGAACATCAGATACCCATCCGGCTGACGAACCAAGTACTTTATCAATTACAGGAAATAGACCTGATACATGAGGTAGTAACCGACCAAAAAAGTGAAGATATCGGTTATCAGCCTTCTATGGATATCAACCAATTAAATGTAGCAATTTTGCTTGATCGTTTGGACACATACGGTTCCGAGAATTTCAAGATTGATAAAGACGAAGAATTTAGCGATGAATGGAAGGTGCTGACAGAATCGAGAGAAGAATACTATAAAAAGGCAAGTAAAGTACTACTCAAAGATTTATAAATAGCGCCTCCTTAGACCTTTAGAAATGAATTAACACAATTATAATAAAGAAAAATGAAGAAACTACTACTAAGTGCATTTGCTCTCTGCTTTGCAGGAACAATTGCGGCACAAGAAGCTCCACTATGGATGCGCTATTGCGCTCTTTCTCCGGACGGAACAACCATTGCATTCACCTACAAGGGAGACATTTACACAGTACCGTCAACCGGCGGACGTGCCACCCAAATCACCACGAATCCGGCTTTTGACACCACTCCGGTATGGAGTCCCGACGGAAAGCAGATAGCTTTTGCATCCGACCGCATGGGGAGTCTTGATGTTTTCGTTGTCGCCAAAGAGGGAGGAGTCCCCCAACGATTGACCACTCATTCCGGCAGCGAAAAGCCTGTCGCTTATAAAGACGACAAGCATATCCTGTTCACAGCTAATATCGCCCCTTCTGCCGAGGATGCCGGATTTCCCTCGGGACAATTCCAGCAGATATACGAAGTGGCCGTTACAGGAGGACGTCCCACCATGTTTTCATCCATGCCTATGGAGTGTATCTCTATTAATAAGGAAGGAATTATGCTTTATCAGGATAAAAAAGGATATGAAGACTACTGGCGTAAACATCAGGTATCCCCTATCGCCCGTGACATCTGGAGCTATACTCCCGGAAAGACGCCCGTATACCAGAAGCAAACCACTTTCGGAGGTGAAGACCGTGAACCGGTATGGGCTCCCGACGGTAAGTCATTCTATTATTTGAGTGAAGAAAAAGGTTCGTTCAACATCTTCCAACGTACCCCCGGAGCAAATACTTCCAAGCAAATCACTTTCCACACCAAACATCCGGTACGCTTTCTGAGTATGGCAAGTGAAGGTAAATTATGCTACGGCTATAATGGCGAGATTTACACGCTTGTTCCGGGCGGACAGCCACAAAAAGTAAATATCACTATCCTGTCGGATAAGATAGACAAAGACATCATCCGCCAGATCAGATCGTACGGCGCAACTGACATTGCCGTTTCTCCTAAGGGTAAGGAAGTGGCATTTATCATGCGCGGTGATGTATACGTCACTTCTATCGACTACAAAACGACGAAGCAAATTACGAATACTCCCGACCAGGAACGTGACATCAGTTTTGCCCCCGACGGACGTACTTTAGTTTACTCATCGGAACGTAACGGACTTTGGCAACTTTACACATCAACGATCGTACGTAAAGAAGAAAAGCAGTTCACTTATGCCACCGAATTGAAAGAAGAATGCTTGACTAAATCTAACGTCGCTTCTTTCCAACCACAGTATAGCCCTGACGGAAAGGAGATTGCTTTCCTTGAAAACCGTACGGCTATTCGTGTTATCAATCTGAAAAGCAAAGCTGTACGTACTGTTATGGATGCCAAATACCAGTATTCTTATGCAGACGGTGACCAATGGTTCCAATGGAGTCCCGACAGTAAATGGATTCTCTCTGATTTTATTGGTATAGGCGGCTGGAATAATAAAGATGTGGTACTGTTGAAAGCTGACGGAAAAGGAGAAATGGTGAACCTTACCGAAAGCGGATACAGCGACACCAATGCCAAATGGGTATTGGGTGGAAAAGCCATGATATGGAACAGTGACCGTTCCGGATACCGTAGTCACGGTAGCTGGGGAAGCGAAAGCGATACCTATATCATGTTCTTCGATGTAGATGCATACAACCGTTTCACCATGAGCAAAGAGGACCTCGCCCTACTTGAAGAGGCTGAAAAAACAGAGAAAGAAGAAAAGGCCAAGAAGGAAAAAGAGGAGAAAGAGAAAGCTGAAAAGAAGAAAGATAAGAAAGACGCTAAAACAAAAGATACCAAGAAAGAAGAAGACAAGAAAAAAGAAGAAGTCAAGCCGCTGACCTTCGACCTCGAAAATCGTTTCGATCGCATTGTCCGCCTGACAGTCAATTCTTCCCGTCTTAGTGACGCAGTACTGACTCCGAAAGGCGATGTACTCTATTATCTGGCAGCTTTCGAAGGTGACTATGATTTGTGGGAACATAAATTAAAAGAAAATACCACCAAAATATTGCTCAAAGGAGTCGGTGGAGGTGCATTGATCCCCGATAAAGAAGGTAAGAACATCTTTATGTGCACAAGAAGCCAACTAAAGAAAATCGAAATCGCCGGCAGCAAAGTCACTCCGATTGAATTTGAAGCCTTCTTCGATTATCGTCCTTATGGCGAACGCGCATATATCTTCGACCATGTCTACCAACAGGTAAATGATAAATTCTATGTCGCAGACCTTCAAGGAACCGACTGGAAAGGATATAAAGAAGCTTACCAACGCTTCCTGCCACATATCAATAATAATTATGACTTTGCTGAAATGCTGAGCGAACTGCTCGGAGAACTGAATGCCTCACATACGGGAGCCCGTTATGCAGGTGGAGGCAGTGCATTATCTACCGCTACATTGGGCGTCTTCTATGATGAATCATATAGTGGTACAGGACTGAAAATCAAAGAAATTCTGGATCAGAGTCCTTTCACTCAAAAGAAAACTGATGTGAAAGCAGGATGTATCATCGAAAAAGTAGACGGAAAAACGATTGAAGCCAATGCTGATTACTTCCCATTGTTTGAAGGCAAGGTAGGACGCAAAGTAATACTTACCGTATATGACCCGGCCACCAAAAAGCGTTTTGAAGAAACTGTGAAAGCTATCAGCTATGGGGCACAAAGTGAATTGCTCTACAAACGTTGGGTGAAACGTTGCGCACAGAAAGTAGAGGAGTTATCTGGCGGTCGCATTGCCTACGTACATATAAAAGGAATGGATAGTCCGAGCTTCCGTAAAATGTACTCCGAGTTACTGGGACGTTACCGCAACAAAGAAGCTGTCATAGTAGATACCCGTCATAATGGCGGCGGTTGGCTGCACGATGACGTCGTTACCCTTCTGAGCGGAAAAGAATACCAGCGTTTCGTTCCACGTGGACAATATATCGGAAGCGACCCATTCAACAAATGGCTGAAGCCTTCATGTATGTTAGCTTGTGAAGACAATTACAGTAATGCTCACGGTACTCCATACGTATATAAGACATTAGGCATCGGAAAATTGATTGGTACTCCCGTTGCAGGAACCATGACTGCTGTATGGTGGGAACGACAGATTGACCCATCTATCGTATTCGGTATCCCACAGGTAGGATGTATGGATATGCAAGGAAAATATCTCGAAAATCAAACTTTACAACCAGACATTCTGGTCTACAACGAACCGGGAGCCAGCCTGAAAGGAGAAGATGCTCAACTGAAAGCAGCAGTAAATCATCTACTGAAAGAGTTGTCAAAAAAGAAATAAGTATATTAATATAAAAGCCCCGAAATATGGGGCTTTTATATTAAACTATCTATCAGCGACCTAATACATTCATTTTTGGTTTTAAAGAAAGAAGTCGTTCCTTTAAAACCAACGACGCCTTCTGTTATATAGCTATTCTACAAGTTGGAAATATTTATTCTTTTAGAATCAGTAACGATTATAAGAAACCACTTTTTCCTGCGGCTTTCTCATCTTCTTCCGCTTCTCCTTTATCGGATATCCGATCGCAATATCCAGTAACAGACGTTTGGAAGCAGGTATGCCGGTCAAGCGCTTTATCTCCTTTTCATCAAACCAGCCCAAAATACACGATCCCAGTCCTTCACTTTCAGCAGCCAGTGTGATATGAGCAGCAGCAATTCCAATATCAATCAGCGGGAAATGCTTATCCTTCACTTTTCCTCCAAGTAGAGAAGTGATATTGGCGGACTCTTCTACAATCAGGATATGCACTGGAGCATCCTTAGCAAATTTATTCATCCCAAGTCCTGCAGCAGCCTTACCCACTTTTAAAGCCAATTCACGGTCAGTTATCACCACGAACTTCCAAGGCTGTGCATTACAGGCAGAAGGAGCCAAACGACCCGCCTCTAAAATCCTCTCCAACTTCTCCGCTTCTACCGAACGTTCTTTATCATACGCCCGGTCACTCTGCCGGGAAAGTACCAATTGCAGAAAGTCTATATATTCCATATTATTTGTATTGAATCATCCGGCTGATATACTTGCCGATTATATCAAACTCGATATTCACCACACTGCCGATTGTAAACGTATGGAAATTGGTATATTCATAAGTATAAGGAATGATAGCCACCTGAAAAGTATCATCTGTCGGATTACATACCGTCAGACTAACACCGTTCACGGTCACCGAACCCTTATCAACAGTAATATATCCGCGCTTTGCCATTTCTTTATCAAACGCATACCGGAATGTAAAGTACCAACTTCCTTCTGCATCCTTAATATCAATGCAGGTTGCAGTCTGGTCTACATGTCCCTGAACAATATGCCCATCCAAACGGCCGTTCATCATCATGCTACGCTCTACATTCACCTTATCTCCTACCTTCAACAGACCGAGATTGGAACGTTCCAATGTTTCTTTCATGGCAGTCACCGTATACGTGTCATCCGTCAGACTTACTACTGTCAGGCAGACACCGTTGTGAGAAATACTCTGGTCGATTTTCAACTCATTCACAAACGAACACTTAAATGTAAAGTGTATATTCTCCTGGTCTTTCACCAGTGCTACCAAGGTAGCATATTCTTCTACAATTCCGGAAAACATAATTTACGATTTTACGATTTGAAATACTCTTTTTATATAGGGTTCAAAGATACAAATAAGCCGGCAGGAAAGAAAATAAGAGCAAAAAAAAATGGGGCTTTTCACAAAGCTCCATTTTTCAGTTTTCAATAGGTATTAGTTTTTTTTAAGGTAAAAAGATTGTTTTCAGGATAACGGTGCAAATATAGTCGCTTTTACTGATACTCTCCAAATTATAAAACATGTCATATAACATCTTTTTGAAAATTCTTTGGATTTATTATCATTTGACGCAAAAACGCCTGTAACTTACCCGTTATAGGAGACAAATATAGGATAAAATTTTAAGGAGCCCTAATTTCTGTTTAAAAACCTGCAAAAAATTATCTATTCGGATAGTTCTCGTCTATCTTTCCGCTATGCTTTAATACCTTGGCGTCAATGAAGAAAACAATCTCTTCGGCGATATTATTAATGTGGTCGCCGGAACGTTCCAATTTACGGAAAACGCTCACCAAATCCACACACGTATGTACTGTTTCAGGATGTTCAATGATATAATCGGCAAGGATTCCCGTTGCCTGTGCGTTGATTTCGTCCAGCAGATTATCTTTGCCGAATACGGTAGTTGCCATTTCAATACTCTCCTCATGCAAGGCACGTTTTGCCAGTTCCAACATTGAAAGTACCTCAGCATGCATCTCACCCAAACGCAGACGCGTCATTAACTCAGCGTCAAGCACCGGTTCTTTGCAACGTATCACGAAACGGGCAATCCCTTCCGCAAAGTCTCCCAAGCGTTCCAGATTCGTATTAATCTTCAGCATAGCCAATACAAAACGAAGGTCGATTGCTACCGGATTGTATAGTGCGATAATATCTTCCACATCACTGTCTATTTTTAGTTCGAAGGCATTCACCCGGCGTTCACGGACCATTACCTGTTGCGCCAACTCCTTGTCGAGTGTCAAAACAGCCTCCCCGGCACGGTCAAGCTGATTATACACCAACGTCCACATCTCGTCAATTTCCTTCTTCAATAGAATGAGTTCCGATTCTATAAACTTTACCATAGTCTATTATATATAAGTGTTAATATTCCTATTTATCCCCGCCATTCCGGTACAAACTATCCGAAACGTCCTGTAATATAATTCTGCGTAGCCTCTTTCTCCGGATTCGTGAAAATCTTCTTCGTATTGTCAAATTCCACCATTTCACCCATATAAAAGAACGCGGTCTTATCACTTACACGAGCTGCCTGCTGCATATTATGCGTTACAATCACAATCGTATAGTCCTTCTTTAATTCGTGAATCAATTCTTCCACTTTAGCCGTAGAAATAGGGTCGAGTGCAGAAGCAGGCTCATCCATCAACAACACTGAAGGAGATACCGCCATTGCACGAGCGATACAAAGACGCTGCTGCTGCCCGCCGGACAAAGCATAGGCCGATTCTTTCAGTTTATCTTTCACTTCATCCCAAAGCGCAGCCCCTTTCAGCGTTTCTTCCACCCGTTGACGAATGAATGCATTATCCTTCACTCCATTCACACGAAGTCCATAAGCCACATTCTCGAAGATACTTTTCGGAAAAGGATTAGGACGCTGGAACACCATTCCCACATTTTTACGAAGTTCGTCCACTTTCACTCCTTTCGCATATATATTCTGTCCGTCAATACGAATCTCCCCCTCCAAGCGGGTAGCGGGAATCAAATCATTCATCCGGTTGAAAAGCCGGAGAAAGGTAGACTTTCCACAACCGGAAGGCCCGATAAACGCAACAACCGATTTTTCCTCAATCTGCATACTGATTCCTTTCAAAGCATGGAAATCACCATACCAGAAATTCACATCACGCGCATCTATTTTTACTGTATCCATATATTATTTAATTCGTCTTTACTCTTTTTTCAAAATATTTCCTCAAAGCATTAGCCAGCAGATTCACCAGTAGGATAATCACAATCAGGACCAATGCAGTGCCATAAGCTAACGGCAACTGCGCCTCCATATCCGTTCCACTGGTCGAAATCACATACAAGTGATAAGGCAACGCCATACACTGGTCAAGAATACCGGTCGGCAACTGCGGCAGGAAGTAAGCGGCGCAAGTAAACAGAATAGGAGCCGTTTCACCCGAAACACGCCCTAAAGCCAGAATCAGCCCGGTGATAATGTTCGGCATTCCCATAGGCAGAATTACATGCCAGATCGTTTGCAACTTTGTTGCTCCCAATGCCCGACTACCTTCACGCATACTATCCGGAATAGCCTTCAACGCTTCTTCCGTAGTACGTATCACCAAAGGTACACAAAGTAAGCCTAACGTCAAAGAACCCGCTAGGATACTGTCACCAAAGCCCATATAATTGACAAACAATGCCATACCAAACAAACCGAACACAATAGAGGGAATACCACTCAGGTTATTCGTCATTACCCGGATAAAGCGTACCAATTTTCCTTTCGGCGCATACTCATTCATGTAGATGCCACTCATCACACCTACCGGGAAAGCAAACAACGCACTACCCACCATTAGATAAAAAGTACCTACGATAGCCGGCCAGATACCTCCACCCCTCATACCGTCCGTAGGTGCTGAAGTGATAAACTCCCAACTGATAGCACCACTGCCTTTATATATAATAAACCCGAGAATTGCAAAGAGTATCAGCACAATACAAAGACTCAACAAACGGAAAATTCCGAAAGCCAGCTTCTGCGAACGATGTTTAGCCTTATTATTACTACACATTTCCATTTTATTTACTACGTTTTAATCCTTTAGAAGAAATGTATTCCACGCTAAAGTTAATAATTAGTGTGATGAAGAACAGCACGACGCCCAACATAAACAAGGCCTGATAATGCGGACCACCGGCAGGAGCTTCTCCCAATTCCGCCGCAATGATAGCCGGAATGGTACGCAACGGTTCGAGAATAGTAGTCGGAATTACGGCAGCATTACCCGTCACCATTAACACCGCCATTGTTTCACCGATAGCCCGTCCGATGCCAAGCACTACTCCGGAAGTAATCCCCGAAATAGAATAAGGAATCACTACCTTATATATAGTCTGCCATTGCGAAGCTCCTAATGCCAAACTCGCCTCCCGCATAGCACGCGGACAGTTTCTCATCGCATCCTCCGTCACCGTAATTATGGTAGGCAATGCCATAATAGCCAGCACGATACTTCCTGCCAATCCACTCTCGCCCACCGGAAGATCAAACAGTTTCTGAATCAACGGAACAATAACGATCAATCCGAAAAAGCCGTATACAACGGAAGGAATACCACTCAATAATTCAATAATAGGTTTCAGCCAGCTCCGTACCTTCGGATTTGCCACTTCGGACATATAAATAGAAACCGAAAGTCCGAACGGTAATGCAAAAAGAATAGCAAACAAGCTTACCCACAACGTACCGGCAATCAAAGGCAGAAATCCGAACTGTGCTGCCGGAGTTGCCGTCGGAAACCATTCGGCACCTGCAAAAACATCCTTTACCGAAATCGTGTTATCTTCTATAAGATGCACCGCGTCAGGATGAACGATAAACTTCTGCGGAACAAATGCCACAATACCCGGCATCTTTTCCACTAGTTCCGTTATCTTCTCACCTGCATATTCATAAGCGGGGCCGAGTTCTTCTTCGGTATAATACTGTGTTATATCCTCCAGACGGAAAACCCGGATAGGCAGGTCTTTCCCGCCGAGTTCTTTCCAGTTCGTTATCTCCTCATCGAAAACATTCTTTATCTGCGCCGGAGTCAGCACGCTTACCTTATTACTCTTATTCAGCGCCAACACATATCCTTCTTCAATCACTTTACTTTTGAATAGCCCGAAAGCTTCAGTAAACAGGAAAAGAACGATAAGCAGAATTGTAATGCTCGTTACGAAACCACTACAAGTCAGAACACCTTCTATAATCTTTTCAAAAAACTTTTTCATACCTATTTGAATTCTGATGCAAAGAAAGCATCTCCTTATTAAGGGGATGTGACTAATGTTTGAAGGAAATGTTTCAATCATATTACATTTGTATTACAACATCTATTTCCACCCTACATGAAACAAGAATGTAATATCCAATTGTTTTATTTGCACCAGCAATAAAAAGAATAATTTATGAAAGTGAGAAGAAACTTATTAATCGCCTTTTCCCTACTCTCTCTTAGTGTCAATGCACAACGTATCAAAGGCAGCGACACTGTATTGCCTGTCGCCCAGCAGACAGCAGAACGGTTTATGAACCAGCACCCTGACGCCCGTGTCACAGTGACCGGCGGAGGAACCGGTGTAGGTATCTCCGCTTTAATGGATAACACAACGGACATCGCCATGGCCTCCCGTCCGATCAAGTTCAGCGAAAAGATGAAAATCAAGGAAGCCGGACAGGATGTAGACGAAATCATTGTAGCCTATGATGCTCTTGCCGTAGTGGTACATCCTTCCAATCCTGTGAAACAACTTACCCGCCAGCAATTGGAAGACATTTTCCGTGGAAAGATCACCAACTGGAAACAAGTGGGCGGAGACGACCGCAAAATAGTAGTGTACTCCCGTGAAACATCTTCCGGAACTTACGAATTTTTCAAGGAAAGCGTATTGAAAAACAAAAATTATATGTCGAGCAGCCTTTCCATGCCTGCCACCGGTGCCATTATCCAGTCTGTCAGCCAGACAAAAGGAGCCATCGGATATGTCGGTCTGGCCTATGTATCTCCGCGTATCAAGACTCTCTCCGTATCCTATGACGGAAGCCATTATGCTACGCCTTCGGTAGAAAATGCCACCAACAAAACATATCCGATCGTGCGCCCTCTTTATTACTATTACAATGTAAAAAACAAAGAGGCAGTCACCCCCTTGATTCAGTTTATTCTTTCACCCGAAGGACAGGAGATTATAAAAAAGAGCGGCTATATTCCGGTTAAGTAATCACATCCGTATCTATCAGAAGATGTGTTAAAAACCTGAATTAGAAAGCAATTGGCAGATAGTCTAAACTTTTTTTCTATTTTTGAGGTTTTATTCCTTTTTTTTTCATAATATAGCCGATGAATATAATTATCACCAGAGCATTAAATATGGAATTTGAGGAAAAAGACCTTGCTGCAAAGGTTTTTCATGGAAAAAAAGATAAACTACTATACATACTAGAACTTTCTTATAAGAAGTACTATAATTTGTTGTATAACTATGGATTAAAACTAACCAACGATTCTGAGTTGGTTCAGGACTTTATCCAAGAAATATTCACTAAACTTTGTAAACGTGAAAATATCGATAACATTTCTAATATAAAGATATACCTACTCCGTGCTATGCGTAATATAATCTACGATTATTACGTAGCCCAAAAAGATATAGTCAGCATCGATGATATGGAATTCTTAATTCCTGATGATGCTGAAGTATTCAAGACATTCTTTTCTAAAAATGATGAGGAACTGCAAAAATATCAAACCTTATTGCAGACAATCAATTCTTTGCCCAATCAACAGAAACAAATTCTTTATTTATTTTACATAAAGGGATTAACTCATAAAGAGATTAGCGAAGTGTTGGATATCAATCCGCAATCATCTATGAACTCCCTTGCCAAATCTATCCGCAAGCTACGCATACAGTTCGGGCAGATATCCGAAAAATAGAGAAACCTTCATCGACGGATTTATTTTGTAAATATCCGAAAATGAAGGTTTTTCTAAAACATTAATATCTGACGAATATATTAACGAACAGGTATTTCTACACGCCTCCCATCGGCCTGGACTGCATAAAGCTTAGCATCAGCCAGATCAATTCCACCAGGTATATCATACCCATACATATTAAAAAAATAAAGCAGGTCACCGTCCGCTGCCCCACGACGTAACTCGAAAGCCACAGCATTCTCTCCATTCTTCACTGAATATCTACGACCGTTAACCGTGCAATATACTTCACTGCTGACCGGTTTTACACTACCTTTAAACTGTGTATAATACCCGACATCCGAAGGCTCACTATCCAAACCAATATCTCCGGCTTTACGGTCTTCAATATATTGAAACGCGTGTTTCGGTTTAGGATAGATAGACATCTCCGCCTTTGCTTTCCGAATCATTTCCTCTGTTACAAGATAATCATAAGTTCCATATTGTTCGATGACACCCTTTCCCGGTATAAAGAATCCCCACAATTCAAAAAAGTCACTCAAATCCTCATGAGCAGCCTGTGAAGCCTTTACCGCTAACTTCAATTGAGCAGCTCCCGGGTTATTCTCATCAATACGATCTGCCCGTAATAATTGGAAAAGCGTTTGCCAAAATTTTTCATTATAACCACACCGATGATAATAATTCCACAGTTGCCAATACATACGCATATGGATTTCGGTATCTTCATTCATGTGATGTGGGTTTCCCATGTCGAACCAAGCCTGTCCTTCTACAAAACGCGCATCAGCCAAATGAAAAAGTTCACTACCACGAGAACAATATTTGCCTAATTTATAAAGCACATAATTAGAAAATAAATTATTGGAAGATTCAGTACAACCAGGCCAGTTTATCGCTTTCTGATGAATGTGTCCGATCTCATGTGCAGGTCCCCAGGCATTATCTTTATCTGCCATTACATTATCCCTCAATAAGATATTATCAAGATAAGTATAAACAAAAGCCACACGATAATCCGACGCCCACATATACCCATATTCCGGTGAAATAGCAAAAATATGATTATTCATTTGTGAAGGCCATACATCTTCAATCCCCATTAATTCCTGTTCCCAGCCAACAATATCATCCCACAAGTTAATGGCGGAAAGTATTCTATCGGGAACAAAACTCCGTAATTTTTCAGTATGGAAATAAAACATGATCTTATTACCACGAACACAAAAATACTTATGGTTTGCCGCAGCCAACAACTGTGCATATTTCTGATCCGTCTTATGATCTTTCAAATCAAAAAAGCCGGTCACTTTTCCACTACCTGAAGGAATATGAATGTTTACAGGTTTAGCCCTGTCATCATTGAGCATAGCTGTATACATCACAAATAATTGCCCGGATTCTTTCATCGTCAATTTGTTTATACCCGGAGATAGAAAATAAATAGAACCACTTGAGTTGACTATCCAACCTCTATCTTCTTCATCATTCGTATAAGTCTCTCCTATCACTTGCAAAGAGAGTTGCTGTCCGTATGTATCTCCGACCAATACGATGATTTCTTCATCTTTCTCCACCGATATACCGGTAGGATTATCAAGATTGCCATATTTTTTAGTCATCAATTTGTCTGCCCATTCGACAACATCACTGTACGGGGCATACTTTCTGATTCGGAACTCTTTCTCATGTGTATCGTATGTATCATTATACAGAGCTAAAGCCAAACGGGCAAAGTATCCCGGCAATTCATTGATAACATCTTCTGTGACACCTTCGTTCAAGGCAGTACATGAAAGATCTGTGAAGACTTTAAGTAATTGGTCATTCACCGAGCTTTCTTTATTATATCGGAAAAACTCCATTTCATCACAACTCACAAAGTTATTATATCCTGAATATACCATAAATTTAATGCCGCTAACACGCTTTGTCTCGTCAAACAAAACCCGTGACGCCATATCTTGTCCACGAAAATCGTATTCCCCATATTTCACCCAATCAGTATGTCCGATATCAGTGGCCGTATAAACTTCCACCCGACCAAAATTACCATTGCCGGCACGGGTATGATAAATCACATAATCAATCTCTGTATCCGGTTCAAAATAATATTCGAGCGACACTGGAAAATTTGCTGATTTTCCAAATAAAGAATGATAGCCATCAGCTTCAGGAGTAAACTTTCCGTCAAAAGAACATTCAATTCCACGACCATTTTGATGTTCCGAATCTTTGCCTCCAATAACCTTTACCTGGATATCTTCAGGCACCTCGAAGGTAGAAAACTGTAACACCGTAATCGTATAATCATGAATAGCAGATGTTACGGATATCGTAGCAGTTCTATTATCACGAGTATTATTAGACTCTGCCTTCATCACTATAACCTGTCCTTTTTCCGGATCAGCCTCTTTATAAACTTTAAGCCAGTCCGCATCACTTTCCACCTGCCAATCCGACATAGGAAGCGTAGTCTTTACCTGAACGACAACGGTAGAAGCATTCCCGTCCAAGCTCTGTTGCAAAGCAGTTCCCTCAATTTCAAATTTTGAATTTAATTGTTCCTCATCTTTACAAGATTGCAACAGAAACAACCAAACTCCAATGAATCCAGCTAATCTTATGATATTATATATTTTCACAATTTCCTCCTTTCTATTCAAGTTCGAACACTGTTAATACAGCAGCATGGTCTCCAGGCCATACGTCATCTATCTCAGGCATTGTACGTACAATCTTCGAAGCAACAGTTTTTATTCCATTACCTTTACTATAAATAAAATCAATACGAGAAGTCTGCGACTGTCCGTAAATGACCGCATACGTTCCTTCGCCCCGTTCCAATTCATCCGGGTTTATCTCTCTGAAAGTATCCCTAAAACCTTTATCAAGCATATAACGTGACACGGGCAGTTCCTCAGCTATATATCCGAAATGAATAGGAGCCGCCTTATGCGTCCAATCCAAATGGCTGCACGAATTAAAGTCCCCACCGATAATGACCGGCATAGAAGAATCCACATAAGGAATCAAGTCATTCTCCAACAGACGTTTCATATCGACCAAAGCTAATATACTATCCTCCGCAGCCCACCTATGAGTGTCCATTCCATAATTAGCATAATAACAAGTATATTCCGGCCGGTAGGCATAACGCAACCAGCAAGCATTCAGATACACCTTTTTCCCGGAAGGGAGCGTGATTATAGCAGGATTTGAATAAAAAGTATTCTTCGTCTTAATTTTCTGTATAGGATAACGGCTAAACAAACACAAATTATCCCCTGGAGAAGGAGTCTGTAAATTAAATCCGATAGCTTTTGCTATCATTTCTTGCGAACCGTATCCTTCTTGCATAGTAACAACATCAGCACCGGACTGCTTAATCAGATCGATAATACGTTCGCGCCCATCTTTGCCCAAATGTTTACCTCCGTGCCAGATATTCCATTGGAGTACTTTCAGATATTTCTTATTATTCCGGCTATCAGATGTAATCATTACCGGGAGACAATCATCGGATAATATGGGAGTAATAGAACGACGGCCTATTTTTACAGACTGAACGTTTACTCCCAAGCAATTACCCAATACAGCCTCAGCATTGACATCGACCGTAACTAATAGATAGTTGGTACCATGTTTCAACCGCGTGGATTCGTTTTCCGAAAGACGTATCTTCATCTTTCCGGATTTCGGGATCAATCCGCCTTTTACCAATTCAATCCGTACATTCGAACGAGGTTTCGACCCGGTATTATAAATATGGATCCGTTCGATATCTTTCAACGAAGTACAATTTCCAAAATCAAGCACCAGTTCTTTTACCGCTTTAGGCGACTGTTCACCTTGAGTCTCTATACGTAGTTTTAACAGTTGAAAGTCTCGTTTTCCCCGGTCAACATCCCATTCGGCAGGCAAAGCCACTACCTTGAACAATTCTTGTTCTCCATATTCCGCACGAAATAAAGGGTTATCATTTTCAACCGCATAAGCTAAAGGGGCAGACTTATATTGCTCCAGACGGCCGTTACGCAAATGAAATGACAACCGTCCCTCCGCAGCTCTATTGATAGAGATATCCTCCGATAAATCATCAAAATTATAATAACCTTTCAAAC
Organism: Bacteroides caccae; assembly: GCF_002222615.2. Lineage (NCBI taxonomy): Bacteria > Pseudomonadati > Bacteroidota > Bacteroidia > Bacteroidales > Bacteroidaceae > Bacteroides > Bacteroides caccae. Next base: position 3,610,847 of record NZ_CP022412.2, read on the forward strand.
AATCAAACTGACTGTGCCGTGCTGTGACCGGACGATACATCCATTCATTCAATTCCTTTTCCGTCAATCCTGTTTTCCAAATGCGCACTTCATCAATGCAACCACCAAAAGCGCTCTCTGATGATTCATTGATTCCGATTGCTCCGGGTAAAATGACAGTGGCAGTATCTTTACGAGCGACTTCCCGGCCATTAATATATAACAAGATACAACGTCCATTACAGACTGCTGCTACATGCGTCCACTTTCCTTTAGGAATTTCTTCCCCAACCAATCCTGTAGCTACATTGCACAATCGTCCATGATCTATCACCAACGGCAGATAGTCCAACGAATTGAGTTCACTGTATTCTCCACCGCCAATAATCACTTCCTGCGACTTCCATTCATTATTATCAGGTTTAATCCATGCTTCCAATGTCCAATGGCGGCATAAGGTATCCATACCTATACGCAGATTATTGTCTTTACCGTCCAAACAGACAGCCTTGTTGGATTGTGCCAATAAATGTATTCCAAACAAACTAAAAAAAATAGTATATAACAATGTCTTCATAATACTTATTATAAAAAGTAGGGCCGGGAAGACCAAAGAATAACTGCGGTCGACCCGGCCACTAAATAAAAAAGTTAAGAGAGAAAGAATCAATTATAATATGGATTCTGCACTAATTGTGGCATTTTATTAGTTTCCTTCATCGGAATAGGCATTAAGTACTGTCCTTTATGGAAATTACGGATCAAAGGAATCTCTCTTACCTGGAAGAATCCTGCATCATCATTGGCAGCCACATTCAAACCTAAATCGGGTATCCCCAAATATTTCTCTGCAATCTTCCACCGACGAATATCAAAGAACTTCTGACCTTCAAGATAAAATTCAAGAGAACGTTCCTGTCTGACAATCTCCCTCAATCCTTCTTTTGTGTCTTGGTAACCGGGGTTAGTAGAAAAATTATCCCAGGCCTCGTCTACTTTGGGAATGCCCGCACGTACACGCACTTTATCGATATAATCTTTAGCTTTATCCAATTCTCCAATCTCCACCAAGGCTTCTGCATAATTCAAATACATTTCAGCCATACGGAAAAGAGGTAGCGGATAGTGCACCACGCCATCTTCATACGAAGGATGCACCAGTTTTTTGTTATGATATCCGGTAACAGAATAATAAAGGTCTTGATTTCGCTTACCATGACGGTCATTATTACGTAATTCCTCCACAATGACCCGCTTGGCAGGATCATCACTCGTTATCTCGCCGTCATACTGCGTGATTTCATAGAAACCATGATGAAAACCTATGTTTGCATAAAAACGCGGCTCTCTGTCAAGATGCATTTTTATAGAAGTACCATTACTAACATTCGAGTAATTGTTTCCGTCATAATTCACCGGTAGCTCAACAATATTAAACCTCCCGTCATAATCATACGTCTTATCTTTATCCATTGGCAATCCATTCTTTGTATAAAACGATTCCACCATTTGCAATGTAGGCGCTATACCGCCTGAACCATCATACACAATGTCAATATATTGGCGAGGAATAGACCGATTCTGAATATCATAGTATCCTTCTTTTCGGGTATCAGCCCAAATGACTTCCGGACTTGGATTTGAAAAATCAATCACAGAATAACGTATTCTACGTTGTGCCGGATTAGATAATCCCGGACGATTATCGTCAGGAGTACCTGCATCATTATCATCATAAAGCCGGAAATTCAGTTTTTCCAGTTCTGTAATAGCCTGCAAAGAGATTTCCGCACTTTTTCTCCATTTGTCTTCCGAGTATTCCTGTGCAATCAAATGGCGTCCGTCTTTCTTACTTTTAAAATCGGCATACATCTCACTGTTACCATTAAATAACGGTGAAGCCGCATATAAATAAAGCCGGGATTTCAATGCATAGACAGCTACTTGTGTAGCTCGCCCAAAATCTTTTCCGGAATATGTAGTAGCCAAATCAGGAAAAGCTTCATCAAGCTTGCGATTTATGAACTCTACCACCTCATCATAACTACTACGTTCAGGAAATTCTTCAACATCCAACTTTGGGTCATAAAGTTTATCAATAATACATGTAGGACCGTAAGAACGCAAGGATAGAAAATGATAATAAGCTATCAAAAAATTAGCTTCGCCACGATAATGTTGCTTATCTGTAGGAACCAGATTTTTTGCCTTATCCAGGATATCCAGAAACATATAGCACTGCCGGATACCTTCCCAGATAGGAGACCATGTATCAGAAGTCATGTGCAGACTGGAAGGCCCGTATGTGCCTTCATTAAAAGTAGAAAACATTTCTTTACGATAAAAAGAAGTTTCCGCCCCACACATCATCCAATAAGCATTATTACTAATCGCTCTGTTGGTAGGAAGAAAAGAATAACATGAATAAAGGTAATTCCGTACCAAATCCGGAGTTTCGTAAGAATCTTCTTCTTTCACAACTTCATCTGGTACAATATCCAAATAGTTACAAGCTGACAAGCCTAGCAAAAAAAGTCCACAGAACAAATATTTAAGTTTCATAGTTTTATAATTTTGTATCGTTTGATTACTGTATGGTCATTTGAAAACCAATATTGAACACTCTCTGGGTAGGATAATAAAGACCATTACCACCTCCCATTTCAGGATCCCAATGCTTGAAAGGAGAAAATGTCAGTAAGTTGACCCCACTTAAATAAAAGCGCATACCTTTATAAGTATAACCTATCTCCGCATTTTTTAATTTCAAGAAAGCTGCATTCCTTAACCAATAAGTAGAATACTGATCGTTATTACCATTACTATCTTTAGTCAAGCGTGGATACGCTGCATTTGGATTAGGATTATCAACACTCCAATGATCATCAGCCACAAATTGTAACATATTTTTAATACTCGTTGTACCAAAGGGATGCATACCATACATCATGAAAGAGGTACGAGCCACTCCTTGGAAAAAGAAAGAAAAGTCCCAGTTTTTCCACTTCATAGAAGGGCCGAAACCATATACAAGCTCCGGATCATAAGGATGACCAATAGCCACACGATCATTACTATTAATTACATTATCATATTCTCCTTTTGCATTAGGCTGATTTACATATTTAATATCACCCGGCTGTGGTGTATAACCTAAATCTTGGCGCGGAGAATTGTCAATAGTTTCTTGGTCGGGGAAAAGTCCATCAGCTACATATCCCCAGTAAGTACCCAATGGATGCCCTACGTCGGACAATCCCGGATATTCAAAATACGGAGGCTCATCCATTTTCAAGACCTTGTTACGAGCAAAAGTCAATGTACTTTTGAAAGAAAGGAAAAAATCTTTCGTGATTTGTTTATTGTAGTCTATAGCTAAATCTAATCCTTTGTTCTCCATTTCTCCATTGTTGGAAGTAATTTTAGTTTCACCTGTACCAACAATTTCCGGAATGGAATTTTCACGGGTCATAAAAATATCACGGCGCTTTTCTCTAAATATATCAAATGTCAGATTAAAGTCATTGAATAACTGTAAATCAAGCCCCAAATTAATTTTTTCACCAACTTCCCAAGTTAAATCAGGGTTAAAATATCTATTCCATGACGGACCGGAATAATACGTATCTTGCCTAATACCCGTCGTATAGGAATCGCTACCACCCAATACAAGATCTTCCATATAAGCAAAGCGCCCTGCATTCGTAGCATCATTGCCAACCAATCCCCACGAACCTCTGATTTTCAGATTTGAAATGACCGGTTTTATTGGCTGCCAGAATTTTTCATTTGAGATGTTATAACCAACAGCTATTGAAGGGAAAAAGCCAAATCGATGTCCTTTAGCGAAATTCTCCGAACCGTTATAACCAAAATTTCCCTCAATATAATAACGGCCATCATAAGAATAAGATACACGTCCAGCTACTCCTTGCTTCCGTTGCGGCAAAGATGAAAAAAGTGTAGTAGGACCATTAATATCATATTGTTCCTGATTATAAAGGAACATAATATTCAAATCGTGTACTTCTTTAAAAATACGATTATAGTCCAAGATAGCCTGAAAATACATTTTCCTATCCCCGTTCCGACTACCGTCATTTGTCAATGCGGTACTTTGTTCGTCACCAATACGGGTTATTTTATATTCCATGGATGAAGGATCATAAGAAGACATATAGTAATGGTTATAGCTAGCACTACGTTCTGTAGATGAACTACTATAATTTTTAAATGAAAATAATCCTGTAAATTTCAAACCCTTAGTAATCATATCTAATTCTTGTGCCAATTTGAAATTAGCAGTAATAGTAGTACGCAAATTTGTTTTGTATCCTGTCACGTATTCCGCCACCGGATTTCTATACCATCCTTGTCCATGAATGCCACCAGGTTTGTCTCCCCATAAAACAAAATCACGGTCTGACATATTTGCAGGAAAACGTACTGGAAAATCTACCGGATTTGCTTCCATAGAAAGTTGGAAAATATCATTCACATCCATTAAAGGAGATTTCTTATCGGCAACAGAAAGATTCAACCCTAAAGATATTTTAGTAGTTCTGGTCGCACTAATATTCAAATTGTTTATAAAGTCGTAATTATAATTACGCACATTATTATTATATGAAAAATAGTCCTTGCTTAATGACTTTAAATGTCCGTTACTATGCTTGAAACTGGCACTCATAAAGTAATCCATTTTCGAACTACCTCCACGTATATTAAAATTGGCACGTTCAGAAAAAGCACTCTTATTAAATATTTCATCAAACCAATCTACATTAGGATAAATATAAGGATTCAATCCTGCAATAGTACCGTCAATTTTTTCCTGTGAATAAGGGCTTACATCGCATCCCGGACGCGATACCGCTTCATTAAACATTTTCATATACGTGGGACCGTCAACCATATTGGGCACACGCGTCATTGTAGATATAGCTCCTTCCAACCGAAAATTAATAATAGGCTTATCCAGATTCTTACCGTTTTTAGTCGCAACAATCATCACTCCATTGGCACCACGTGTACCATACAACGCCGTAGCAGTAGCATCTTTCAGAATAGAAAAACTTTCAATAACCTCAGGATCCAACGCATTCAATTCCGTTGAACTAATTTCAACCCCATCCATGATAATCAAAGCAGAAGTGTTACCATTGAAGGTCGATTTACCACGGATCCAAAAGTTAGCGCCATCAGCTCCCGGTTCACCACTGCGTTGCACCGCTATCACACCGGCCATACGTCCTGCAAAAGCAGTACTCAAACTCGAAGAAGGTACTTTAAGTTCCTGCGGCTTGATCTGCTGAATAGATCCCACAAGCGATTCTTTCTTCTGCCCTACACCAAATGCAGTAACGACTACCTCTCCCAGTTCTGCTGCAGACTCTTTTAAAGCAATAGCATAAATATTACCACTCTTTACCAAAACCGACCGATCCTGATAACCAACAAAGGAAACAGTCAAGGTATCTCCCACAGCACATTCCAAAACAAAGTCACCTTCTATATTCGAGGTAGTTCCTGTCATACTTCCGTTCACCCTTATAGTAGCTCCGATAATAGGTTCCTGTGTGCTATCATCGGAGACGATTCCACGAATTGTTTTTTTCTTTTGCGTTGTCTTTTGCTGCGATTTTTCGGAAGCGTTTTTCTCTCGTATAATTATCTGCTTCCCGTCTATATCATAGATTAGTGTTGTGTTCTTTAATATTTCATCCAAAACTTGAGTAATATCTTTCTTATTGACATCCACATTGATTTTTTTCAATAAGTTTTTATCCGTAGAATATAAAAAGATATATTCACTGTTTTTCTCGATATACTTGAATATATCTTTCACAGTAACATCCTGTAATTTGAATGAAAATACTCCATTGTTTTGTTCCATGGCAACCATGGAAATCGGAAGAAGCAATGCAAAGAACAATAACATTGCCGAAATTTGTTTTCTTCTAAAATAATCCATATTTTTGCATAATAGTTTAGATGCTCATGGCATAAAATGTCATTCATCCAGGCTCGGATAATGTGAGGTTATCCGGGCTTTTTTTATTTGAATGAAAAATACCACGAGGGATTAATAAAATAAATTAAAAGATTAAAGGTAGAGCAGTCTTTGACTATATCTTCTACCAGAATTTGAGTGAAGTGTTACTTTTTCTTTTTCATAGGCATCGTGTGTTTTTAAAGATTAGTATTTCGGTTAATAAACAAATAATATCCATTAGCAGTTGCACGGATACCGATAGGGTGTATTTTTGAAATTCTTTCAAGAACCTTTTCCAGTGGCACACTTAAATCAATCGTTCCTTGTAAAGGGAAATTTTCGATAGACGGATCACAAGTAATTTCACAACCATAATAGAGGGAAAGTCGTTGCAATATAGTACTCATATCACGCCCTTCCAAAGGAAAGTGTCCTTTCGTCCATGCCGTATATTCTTCCGCATTAACAGAACGTTTGACATTAGCCACCCCTTCGGATAATTTCAACAACTCGTTCGGTTTTACGGCAGTCTCCTTATTTGCATGATCTTTCACTATGATAGAGCCACGCACCAAGACCACTTCTGCCTCACGCATTGCTTTGTAAGCATCGACATTGAAAGCAGTTCCCGTCACACGGATATCAAAACCGGAAGTTTTCACAATAAATGGTTTTTCAGTATCCTTCTTGACATCAATGAAAATCTCGCCGTCTACATAGATTTCACGGGATTTACCCTCAAACACACTAGGATATACGACCTTAGTACCAGCGTTTACATACAGCGAAGTCCCGTCAGCCAGTACCAACCGCGATGTTTTCCCTTTAGGAACAATCAATTGGTTATACTCCGTCTTTTGCGGTTTACTTTCCACCTGCTGCTCATTGACCGAAGCCTCTCCTTCCTGCGAATAACTGATACGGGCGCCTTTATCCACTTCTATCCGTTGCTGTGCATGAGTGATAAGAAGCACCTGTTGCACCGTATCAGTCGTACATTGTTCCAATAATGCAATAGCAGTATCTATGGAATGTGAATGATGATCCATATATATTTTTGTTCCCCAGGCGATACCTGCAAATAAAGCAGCCACCCCTGCCGCTAACATATATATTCGCAAATACCTGTGTCGTTTGGAAACAGGCTCGCGATTTACATTTTGCATTAAAGCATTCCAGCGTTTTTCTATATCCGCTTCGGGTACTTCTTTCTCCAAAGTCCGGAAATAGGAAATCAACGGATCACGTTCATTATCTTTATCTTGTATAGTGTCTTTTTTCTGCATAAATTAGAGTTCGTTTTATAATAAAGACGGAATGGATAAAAAAACCTACTCCATTATTCTGGATTTTTTTTAATTCTATGGCTCCGTTTTTCTCATTTCCACTTTTTATTGTTACTTTTGCAGTTCTTAAATAGAGCTAACACACTTACCGTTATGACAGATATAAAAAACGAAGAAGCAGGTGAAAAGAAAAGCTTGAACTTTATTGAGCAAGCAGTAGAGAAAGATTTGAAAGAAGGTAAAAATGGAGGAAAAGTGCAGACGCGCTTCCCGCCCGAGCCTAACGGATACCTTCACATCGGTCATGCCAAAGCTATTTGCCTTGATTTTGGCATTGCAGAAGCACATGGAGGTGTATGTAACCTTCGTTTCGACGACACAAACCCTACCAAGGAAGATGTGGAATACGTAGAAGCTATCAAGGAAGATATCCAATGGTTAGGTTACCAATGGGGAAATGAGTATTATGCTTCCGACTACTTCCAGCAATTATGGGACTTCGCTATCCGCCTTATACAAGAAGGAAAAGCATATATCGATGAGCAGACTTCCGAACAGATTGCACAGCAAAAAGGAACTCCTACCCAACCGGGTGTGGAAAGTCCGTACCGGAATCGTCCTATCGAAGAAAGCCTCGAACTTTTCAAAAAGATGAATAGCGGTGAGATCGAAGAAGGCGCTATGGTGCTCCGTGCAAAGATTGACATGGCTAATCCCAATATGCACTTCCGCGATCCGATCATCTATCGTGTGGTAAAACACCCGCACCACCGCACAGGCACCACATGGAAAGCCTATCCGATGTACGACTTCGCCCACGGACAAAGTGACTTCTTCGAAGGAGTTACCCATTCCCTGTGTACGCTCGAGTTCGTTGTGCACCGCCCGCTTTACGATCTCTTTATCGACTGGTTGAAAGAAGGGAAAGACCTGAACGACCATCGTCCCCGTCAAACGGAATTCAATAAATTGAATCTTAGCTATACACTGATGAGTAAGCGTAACTTGCTGACACTGGTGAAAGAAGGCCTGGTAAACGGCTGGGATGATCCCCGTATGCCGACAATCTGCGGTTTCCGCCGTCGCGGTTATTCTCCCGAATCTATCCACAAATTTATTGATAAAATCGGATATACCACTTACGACGCGCTGAATGACATCGCTTTGCTCGAAAGTTCTGTAAGAGACGACCTGAACAGCCGTGCTATCCGTGTGTCCGCCGTTATCAATCCGGTGAAACTTATCATTACCAACTACCCGGAAGGACAGGTCGAGGAACTGGAAGCTATCAACAATCCGGAAGATCCGGAAGCAGGAAGTCACCTGATCGAATTTAGCCGTGAACTGTGGATGGAACGTGAAGACTTTATGGAAGATGCTCCCAAGAAATATTTCCGTATGACACCGGGACAGGAAGTGCGTCTCAAAAATGCCTATATCGTAAAATGTACAGGATGTAAAAAAGACGAGAACGGTATCATCACCGAAGTTTATTGTGAATACGATGCAAATACCCGTAGCGGTATGCCGGATGCCAACCGTAAGGTGAAAGGAACACTTCACTGGGTAAGCTGCAACCACTGTATGCAAGCGGAAGTACGTCTGTACGACCGTCTGTGGAAAGTAGAAAACCCGCGCGACGAACTGGCTGCTATCCGCGAGGCCAAAAACTGTGATGCATTGGAAGCAATGAAAGATATTATCAACCCCGATTCACTGAAAGTTCTTCCGAACTGCTACATAGAGAAGTTTGCAGCAACCCTGCCTCCACTCTCCTATTTGCAGTTCCAACGAATCGGTTACTTCAACATTGACAAAGATTCAACTCCGGAAAAACTGATATTCAACCGTACAGTGGGTTTAAAAGACACGTGGGGTAAGATCAATAAATAACTAAGCCGTCAGGCTTTACTTTATAACATGGGGCTGTGTCAAAAGGAAATGAACAAGAACTTTTGTAGCAGCCCCATGTCAGCAATTAAAAAGAAAAAAATAAAATGGGGAGAAAAAATTCACCAAGTGCAAAAAAAGAACTGACTGAAATCATCCAAAGATACGAAGCCGCCAAAGCAGAAAAACGACAACTATACCTGGATGGCGACCAGCTCGCTGATATTGCCGATTGGTATGCCACCGAACGCAAATTCAACGATGCACAGGAAGTCATTAATTACGGACTTCAACTGCACCCCGGCAACACTGGCTTACTGATAGAACAAGCCTTTCTTTATCTGGATACTCAAAAACTAAGTAAAGCCAAAGAAGTGGCAAACAGTATCACAGAAACATATGACTCCGAGGTAAAAATGCTGAAAGCAGAACTGTTACTGAATGAAGGCAAACTGGAAGAAGCACAACAACTGATAAATACAATCGAGGACACCGACGATCTGGCCTCAATCATCGAGATCGTTTATCTTTATATGGATATGGGATATCCGGAAGCCGCGAAAGAATGGATAGACAAGGGACAAGACCAATATGGCGAAGAAGAAGACTTTATCGTACTTCAGGCCGACTATCTGGGAGCAACGCAACACATGAAAGAAGCTATCGAGTGCTTTGACAAGTTGATTGACATCGCTCCTTATAACCCTTCTTACTGGATGGGACTGGCAAAATGCTATTTCATGAGCGAGGATATAAACAAAACTATCGAAACCTGTGATTTCGCACTGGCTGCCGATGATAAATACGGAGAAGCCTACGCTTACAAAGCACACAGTTTCTTCTACCTCAACAACCCCGACAGCGCTATCGAGAATTACGAAAAAGCCATTGAATACAAAGCCATCCCCCCCGAATTGGGGTATATGTTCATGGGGATGTCCTATGCTACCAAAGAAGATTGGGAAAAAACAGAAGAATGTTGTAACCAGGTTATCCGGATTTTTGAGGAAAACGGAGACAGCGGTTCGATTCTACTGATAGATACTTATACCACTAAAGCAAATGCCGTTGCCAAAATGGGAAGATATAAGGAAGCTCACCAGCTATGCAAGAAAGCAAAAGAAATCAATCCGGACGAAGGCCTTATCTTCCTGACGGAAGGGAAAGTATACCTAGAGGAAGATATAGAGAAAAAAGCAACCCAAGCATTTAAAAAAGCTGCAAAAACCAGTACCGGTCCGGAAATGTGGTACATGATCGGTACTGCTTATTCGGAACACAATTATATGTACGAGGCCAAAGAAAATTATGAGAAAGCCTACAAAATCAATCCGAAATATGAAGACCTGCCGGAAAGATTGAGTGTTATCAGTATCATGACCGATGACCTGGACGGTTTCCTCAAATACAATAAAGATTGCGAACGTCCATTCAGAGAAGAAACCATTCAGCAGTTGTTGAACGGTCCGGACCATAGAAAAGAGGATGAACCGATCTTAAAAGAAATTATGAAACGTCTTAAAGAAGAAAAAGAAAACAATAAATCAAATTAAATCATTCATCCCTTAAAAAATGGAATCAGTAGCAGAACTTCTCAAATGGGTATTAGAAAACTTGAACTATTGGGTAGTCACAATCTTTATGGCTATCGAGAGCTCTTTTATTCCCTTTCCCTCTGAGGCCGTAGTGCCACCTGCCGCATGGAAAGCCATGGCAGACGACAGTATGAACATTTTTCTAGTCATTGTATTCGCAACTGTGGGAGCAGACATCGGTGCATTAGTCAATTATTACCTGGCCCGTTGGTTAGGGCGTCCCATTGTTTACAAATTTGCTAACAGCCGTTTGGGGCATATGTGTCTTATCGATGAAGAAAAAGTGCACCATGCCGAAGAATATTTCAGAAAACACGGTGCGGCCTCCACTTTCTTCGGACGTCTCATCCCTGCTGTACGTCAGCTTATCAGTATTCCTGCCGGATTGGCCGGCATGAAGTTAGGCCCTTTCCTACTTTATACAACGCTAGGCGCCGGAATATGGAATACGGTATTGGCCGTGCTCGGATATCTGATTTATCGGTTTACAGACCTCAAAACAACCAATGACGTTTATGTAATGGCAACCAAATATAGTCACGAAATCGGTTATGTCATTATAGCTGTTGTCATACTGGTTGTCGGATTCATCGCTTACAAAGGACTGAAAAAAAAGAAGAAATAAGTAGTAGATATAAAATATAAAGCGCAACTACCAGTCAGGTAGTTACGCTTTATATTTATACTTGAATTAGAAATTAAACTGCACTCCCACGCCCAATATCTCTTTGAATTGTACACGTGATCCTTTTGTACCGTCTTTCTGAGCTATTTTCACATCATCATCATACATCAGATTGGTAGTCAGAGTGGTTGAGAACCATTTATTGATAATCATATTTACTTGTACTTCCCAATTCACATCTATATTCAGAGGTTTATGCAGATAGTCGGAATATAAGTCAAGACGAGAATATACGGTCATATTCTTTAGAAATTCATATTTGACCTCCCCCTTCAGGTTTGCTCCAAAAGCTGATAGCAGATGTTTACCGGGATCTACTCCATAAGCCCCCTCATCAGAGAGACGGTCGTTTAGTACGAAGGTGCCACGCCAAGAAGCAGGAGATAGTACAACTGTAAATATCTTGCCCGGATCATAAGTAAATCCCAAACCGGTAGTCAAATAACCGGGAGCCATAAATTCGGAGATTGAAACATCTTTGTTGACCGAATAGTCATACCCCGGAGAGAATTGAGTTTGGAATGTCGCAAATGCACTGGCATACCAATTTTTGGCAATGGAATAACCGTAATTCGTATTCAGATAAATCTTATCATTTGCTTTTCTCGTACCATCTTCCCCAGTCTTATTAAGTCCGTATGCCAATTCCAGACGATTGGTCCATAAATGTTTTTCTTTCTTGTAATTAATCTGATATGTACCTTGCAAGTCAAAGGCCACAGAGTTATCACCTCCGGCAGCCCAGTTGGTCAGACTAACCTGTGTCAGTTTCAGTCCGGCAAATCCTTCTTTAGTCCAGGGAGAAGTTTGAGTACTATCGGCAGTTTGAGCCGAAAGGGTTCCAATGCCCATAGTTGACAGGGCAAAGAATAAAATTCCTATTTTGTTCATGTCAATAAGGTTTAGTGTATAAAAAACACAACCTAACAAGAATGGAGGTCTGGTGTCCTGCCAGACCTGTCTACCAGTTCTCATTAGGTCAAAATCTTATAAATCCAAATTAAAAAATCATTTCACAGCAGCCAGCGCCTTATCGTAATCAGGTTCTTGCGTGATTTCCGGAACAAGTTCAGTATAAGCTACCTTTCCATTTTTGCCAATCACCACCACTGCACGTGCCAAAAGTCCGGCCAATGGCCCGTCCGCCATACGCACACCGTAGCTTTCATCAAAATCCGAAAAACGGAAGTCTGACAATGGAATTACATTCTCAATACCTTCCGTCGTGCAGAAACGACCGTGAGCAAAAGGAAGATCTTTAGAAATAGCCAATACAACCGTATCTTTCAATCCGGCAGCCATCTTATTAAATTTGCGTACCGACGTTGCGCATACACTTGTGTCCAAACTTGGGAAAATATTCAAAATCACATTTTTACCATTCAAGTCTTTCAGAGAGAAAGAAGATAAATCTGTTTTTACCAGCTCAAAATCGGGAGCTACTTTACCCACTTGTATAAATTCACCGATCAGTTTCACCGGTTGTCCTTTGAAATTTGTTGTTGCCATAATGCATATTTTTTTTAAAATTTACTTTATATAGAAAACAACTATTCCTCGAAATATGTTCACGGAAAACCTTTTCTAAATTCAAATTGTTATTCCACAACGAAATTACTCTAGTATTCAATTTTAAATATAAAAACGTATGGAAACAGTATTCAATGAGATTCAACACTCAGTAAAAAATTGGTGGGCTTCTCTTCTCTTGGGAATCGTGTATATTATTGTAGCCCTCTGGCTGATGTTTGCACCTTTAAGCAGTTATGTAGCTCTAAGTATCGTATTCAGCATATCCATGTTGATAAGCGGTATCTTGGAAATCCTCTTTGCAGTCAGCAATCGAAAAGGTGTGCCAAGCTGGGGCTGGTATATCGTGGGAGGAATCATCGACGTTATTCTCGGCATCTACCTGATTGCCTATCCCATGGTCAGCATGGAAGTCATTCCGTTTATCATAGCCTTCTGGCTCATGTTCCGCGGCTTCTCCTCCACCGGTTACTCGATCGACCTGAAACGCTATGGTACTCGCGACTGGGGCTGGTACATGGCTTTCGGTATCCTTGCCATTATATGTTCCTTATTGATATTGTGGCAACCGGCCATAGGTGCACTCTACGCGGTCTATATGATTTCTTTCACTTTCCTCATTATCGGACTATTCCGTGTCATGCTTTCCTTTGAACTTAAGAATTTGCATAAAAGAAAATAAAATTCTTTCGGCACTTACTTTGGTATTTTGTTTATCTTTGTAGGCAATTTACATGAATCAATTAATTAAAAAGGAAGAAAATTATGGCAATGCATACTTGGTTTGAGTGCAAGATTCGTTATGAAAAAGTAATGGAAAACGGAATGCAGAAAAAAGTTACCGAACCATATCTTGTTGATGCACTCAGCTTTACAGAAGCAGAAGCACGAATTATTGAAGAAATGACTCCATTCATATCCGGAGAATTTACAGTTTCCGACATTAAACGTGCCAATTATAGCGAACTTTTCCCCAGCGACGAAGAAAGTGCCGACCGTTGGTTCAAATGCAAACTTATTTTCATCACGCTGGACGAAAAAAGCGGTGCAGAGAAAAAGACTTCCACACAGGTATTGGTACAGGCTGCCGACCTGCGCGATGCAGTTAAGAAACTGGACGAAGGCATGAAAGGAACCATGGCAGACTATCAGATCGGCATGGTATCCGAAACTCCGCTCATGGATGTATATCCTTACAGCGCCGGACCGAATGACAAACCGGAGTTTGATCCGTCAAAAGCATAAGCAACAATGAGTATTGCTGAAAATTTAAAGCAAGTACTGGCCGAACTCCCGCAAGGAGTCCGGCTGGTTGCTGTCTCAAAATTCCACCCCAATGAAGCGATAGAAGAAGCATATCAAGCAGGACAGCGTATTTTTGGAGAAAGCAAAGTGCAGGAAATGACAGCTAAATACGAAAGTTTGCCCAAAGATATCGAATGGCATTTTATCGGACACCTGCAAAGTAATAAAATTAAATACATGATACCATACGTAGCGATGATTCATGGAATTGACACTTATAAGTTACTGGCAGAGGTCAACAAGCAAGCTGTCAAAGCAGGACGCATCATCAACTGCCTGTTGCAAATCCATGTGGCACAGGAAGAAACTAAATTTGGTTTCAGCCCCGACGAATGCAAAGATATGCTGAACACCGGAGAATGGAAAGAACTGACCCATGTCCGTATCTGCGGTTTAATGGGAATGGCGAGCAACACCGATAATGTTGAACAAATCAACCGGGAATTTTGTTTACTAGACAGGCTCTTTAAAGAGATAAAAACAACCTGGTTCGCCGATTCGGACGCTTTCCGGGAATTATCCATGGGTATGTCACACGATTATCACGAAGCTATTGCTGCAGGAAGTACCTTAGTACGGGTAGGAAGCAAGATTTTCGGAGAACGAAATTATTAAATTAGAAGTAGTAACTACTAAAAAAAGATTCATTATGACCGATTTAAAAACTACTTTCGCAGGGCTTTCTCTTAGAAACCCAATCATCATCAGTAGCTCGGGACTGACTAACAGTGTCGGCAAAAATAAGAAATTGGCAGAAAACGGCGCCGGTGCCATTGTTCTGAAATCACTGTTCGAAGAACAGATCATGCTGGAAGCGGACCAACTGAAAGATCCGGCTTTCTATCCGGAAGCAAGTGACTATCTGGCAGAATACATCCGTGAACATAAATTGTCCGAATATCTGACTTTAATCAAAGAAAGCAAAAAGGAATGTCCTATTCCTATCATTGCCAGTATCAACTGTTACAGTGATTCCGAATGGATTGACTTTGCCAAACAAATTGAAGCAGCGGGTGCCGATGCATTAGAAATCAATATTCTGGCTTTACAGTCCGATGTTCAATATACATACGGTTCGTTCGAACAACGTCATATCGATATTCTCCGCCACATAAAAAAGACAATCAACATTCCGGTTATCATGAAACTGGGTGATAACCTGACTAATCCAGTGGCACTGATTGACCAGTTATATGCCAACGGTGCGGCTGCAGTTGTCCTCTTCAACCGTTTCTACCAACCGGACATCAACATTGAAAATATGGAGCATATGTCCGGTGAAATATTCAGCAACGCTTCCGATCTCGCCAACCCGCTTCGTTGGATCGGCATTGCATCTGCGGTAGTAGACAAGATTGATTATGCAGCTTCCGGTGGTGTAGCCAATCCCGAATCAGTAGTAAAAGCGATTCTTGCCGGCGCTTCAGCTGTGGAAGTGTGCAGTGCAATCTATCAAAACACCAACGCATTCATCGGAGAAGCCAACCGTTTCCTCTCCGCCTGGATGGAAAGAAAAGGATTCAACAATATCACTCAATTCAAAGGCAGACTGAATATTAAAGATGTAAAGGGCGTTAATACATTTGAACGCACCCAATTCCTAAAATATTTCGGAAAGAAAGAATGATAAAGAGTGAATTATAAATAATGAACGGTGAACTCATTGCAGCATGACAGCTCAATTTGTTCACCGTTCGTCGTTTACAGTTTATCGTTTAATAAAGATTATCTGTTTATAGCAAGTTACTCGCCAGTTCACTCAACTCACTACGTTCGCCCTTCAACAGGTTGACGTGCGCAAAGATATTCTGATCTTTCATGCGGTCAATCATATATACCAGCCCGTTAGACTGGCTATCCAGATAAGGCTGGTCAATCTGTTGGATATCTCCGGTAAATACCATTTTCGTACCTTCTCCCGCACGAGTGATAATCGTTTTTATTTCGTTCGGAGTCAGGTTCTGCGCTTCGTCGATAATACAATACATCTCGCTTAAACTGCGTCCACGGATAAAAGCCAGAGCCTCAATTACCAGTTGCTCGCTCTTTTGCATATCCTCAATGCGTTTCACCTCTGTGGAGTTCGTCGCAAACTGACGTTTGATTACATTCAAGTTGTCGAACAACGGTTGCATGTAAGGAGCCACTTTTTCCTGTGCGTCTCCCGGAAGGAAACCGATATCCTTATTCGAAAGTGCCACTACCGGACGTGCCAGTAATATCTGTTTGTAATCGGTCAATTTACCCAAAGCAGCAGCCAATGCCAATAAAGTCTTGCCCGTTCCCGCCTTTCCCGTCAATGCCACCAATTTCACATTCGGGTCATTCAGAATTTCAAAAGCAAAACTTTGTTCGGCGTTCCGGGGCTCGATTCCATAATTCTTGCCTTTCATCACCCGGCAGATAGAATGAGTAAAAGGATTATAACGTGCCAATACACTATTACGATCACTCTTCAGCACAAAACATTCATTCGGATGAATCAGATCCTTAAAGTCAAACTCGCTCAAGTCGAGTCCCTCTTTAGAAGAATAGATACGGTCGATCAATGCCGGATCTACATTTTCAAATATTTCATTGGATTTTTCAAAGACATCCACATTCACGACCTTATCTGTGATATAATCCTCACAAAGAAGTCCGATAGAACGGGCCTTCATACGCAAATTCACATCTTTGGTCACCAGAATAGACTTCATTTTCGGATATTTCGCCGTCAGATATTCAGTTGCCGCGAGAATCAGATGATCCGGTTTCCTGATAGGGAAAGACTCCCATACTTTAGTAGCCGGCACATTGCTGGTCACTACAAACAAACGTCCCAATCCTTCTCCCAGTTTCACCCCTTCGGAGAAAAGTTCGTCGCTTGTCAACACATCCAGTTCACGTACAAACTCACGAGCATTGAAATTAATCTGCTCGTTTCCCTTCTTAAACTTATCCAGTTCTTCGAGTACGACAAGAGGGAGATAGATATCATTTTCCTGAAAGTTCTTCAAGCAATTGTAGTCGTGAAGAATAACATTTGTGTCCAACACAAAATTTTTCTTAGTTCCCATGGTTTCTTTAAATTTAAATGTTGATATTTGCACTCTCATTCACCAATCCCGCATATAAAGTTGAATTGGTGGTTCTAAAGATAAACAAATTAGCGGGCAATAAAGATTGCCCGAAGTTAAATATTATAAAACATGGATTATCAGAACACTTTAAAGTACTTATATGAGAGTATGCCTATGTTTCAGCAAATAGGTGGAAAAGCATATAAGCCGGGATTAGAGACAACACACAAATTAGATGAACATTCCGGATATCCTCATCAACAATTCAAGACGATACATATCGCCGGAACGAACGGAAAAGGTTCCTGCTCCCACACTATTGCGGCAGTATTGCAATCGGCCGGATATCGGGTCGGATTATTTACTTCCCCTCATCTGGTGGACTTCCGAGAACGTATCCGCATCAACGGAGAAATGATACCCGAAGAATATGTAGTAAACTTTGTCGCAGATCACCGTTCCTTCTTCGAGCCACTACATCCTTCATTTTTCGAGTTGACCACCGCAATGGCATTCCGTTATTTTGCCGATCAGAAAGTAGACGTGGCAGTGATCGAAGTTGGCATGGGCGGACGGCTGGACTGTACCAATATCATCCAGCCCGACTTATGCATCATTACCAACATCGGCTTCGATCATATGCAATATCTGGGCGATACATTACCCAAAATAGCCAAAGAGAAAGCAGGGATTATCAAAGAAGGAGTTCCGGTAGTTATCGGGCGGGCAAAAGGTCACGTGAAGCGCGTGTTCACAATAAAGGGAAAAAAAGTAAATGCTCCTGTCATATATGCACAATCCATTGCCCCATACAACTGCATGGACTGGCTTTCCTATTCACAATCACAAGAATTAAGAGAACGGCTGACTAATATCCAACAAACTTTGTATGAATCGGTAGAAGATAAAGACGAAAATTTCGAACAAAATTTCCGGGAGCTATGTCTGTTTTTAAATCCGGCAGACAGCATGCACGCGCTGGACAAAATACTTGATAAAAGAAAAGATGCTATCCGAATTACAAATGGCATGTTTCCTTGCGGACTTTTTATGGAGTTAAGTGGTATTTACCAGTTTGAAAATTGCCTCACAATACTAACAGCCCTCGAAGAATTAGAAAGAATAGGCTATCGCATTCTTCCCAAAGACTATCTCAACGGTTTCTCCGATGTATGCCAACTCACCGGACTAATGGGACGTTGGCAAAAGGTGTACAGTTATCCGGATATTATTTGTGATACCGGACACAATGTTGACGGAATTAAATACATCTGCGAACAACTCGATTTTTACCAACAGACTCTCAAGCAGCAACTCCATTTCGTATTCGGCATGGTCAACGACAAAGACATAAGCAGCGTTCTGAAATTGCTACCGAAAAATGCTATCTATTATTTTACCAAAGCAAGTGTGAAACGGGCGCTTCCGGAAAACGAGCTCTTGAAACAGGCAGAAGAAGCGGGATTGACAGGAACGGCCTACCCTACTGTGGTAGATGCCGTACAGGCAGCTAAAAAGAACTGCCTCCCTAAAGACCTTATCTTCGTGGGAGGCAGCAGTTTCATTGTCGCCGATTTGTTAGCGAACCGCGATACACTCGATCTCCACTAACGCATCCTTTGGCAGAGCTTTTACGGCAACCGCCGAACGTGCCGGAAAAGCTCCGTCAAAATATGTAGCATACACGCCGTTCATCCCGGCAAAGAAAGACATATCTTGAAGGAATACAGTCGTTTTGACAATGTTTCCCATTGTCAAACCTGCTTCTTCAAGAATATGTTTTATATTCTCTAACGACTGACGTGCCTGTTCTTCAATACCTTCCGCCATTTTTCCGGTAGCAGCGTCAATAGGCAACTGTCCGGACACAAAGATCATTCCATTTGCTTCTATCGCCTGACTGTAAGGTCCGATAGCTCCCGGAGCCTTCTCACTACAAATTACTTTTTTCATATTTATTTCTTTTTCTGTTTTATTGATTCTCAAAGATAGCAAAAAAAAGCCTCTCACAAAACGAATTTTGCAAGAGGCCGTCTATTTCTTCTTAAAAAAGATTATTCAGCTTTTTCTTCTTCAACAGCAGGAGCTGCTTCAACCGGTTTTTCAACTTTTACTTCTTCTCTTGCAACATTCACCGTTACATTCACCGAAGAAGGCTGTGCTTGATACGGCATACGGTTTTTCGGATCTTCACCATATTGGTTAGGGCCTACCGTACCGTCTGCAAACAACATATAAAGTCCGAATAGTGCGTTAACAATAGGAACAAACATCAGCAGAATCAACCAACCTGATTTGTCCAGGTCGTGCAAACGTTTTACCCCCTGTGCCAAAGAGAACCACATGGAAGCAACCAATGCAGCAAGACCGATCAACAAACCGAATACCGAACCACCTGCAGATCCCATACCAGCACCTAAAATAAAGGTACCGATACCCAATGCCCATGCAATACTAAACACTATACCACCAACAATGCCTGACAGGAAATATTCGATTCTACGAATACGACCGTCAAAAGAAAAAGGAGCTTTGAACATAATTTATTAAGTTTTATATGAATAAAATAAGTGAATTATTATTCGTGTTTCTCAATATGGAAGCAAAGATATAAAAAAAATTAAATAGAGAAAGCAATTAGGCAAAAAAAACGAAAAAGTGCCCCATTTTCTGTAGAAATCACAATCTCACCCCATCCCATTCCATTACTATCACCCATTCTTTCGGCTGACAAGTTCCGTGAGAACAGTGAGGAACTGTAGCAACCACCAAGTCACAATTGGAAGATAGTACAATTCTTAATTCTTTCAGCAACATATCCAGCTGAATCATTAAATGAAGATACTTCGTCATACACCGGATCACTCGTACATACTGATAAATACACATATCCTCTCCCCGTCTTATTCCACCCAACGTTTTTGAGGAAATAGCAAATTCATCCATAAAAAATGCATTAATAAATGCGCTATCTGTATCCATTAAAGCCAATACCAAATTGCTTAAAAACTCATAAGGTTTTTGTTTTTCTTTCGCCATGTCATTCTATGATTAATAATTTTAAATTTTTCAGTTTATATTTGCTTTATCAAGTGCTTTCCACATAGGAAAGTAACCCTATTTTTAATATCCCGACCTTTGCTCCCGCTATCTGATAGTCAGGTAGCACAATCTTACAAAAAACAATTTTATATGAAAGTTCTAGAAGAAATCAAAGTCTCGGTTTATGAAAATGTGTATTCAAAAAAGCCCAAAGTCATGTCTTTCCTTGAAGTCATTATTATGTGTATTCATCCTGTTTATGCAACGATTATCAACACCATCCGTAGATATTATGCAGATGGAGATCATGCTGCCGCACAGAAATTGAAAAATCAACTCCCTTGCTTCACTCCGGCAGGTACATTCAATGGAGCGCATGCTATCAAACACTTCCTCCTCCCCAGTCATATTGTCGGACTCGATTACGATCACGTAAAAAATCGTCTGGAAGTCATTCAACGTTGCGCGGCAGACCCGCATACGGTAGCGGCCATAGAAAGTCCGACCGACGGTGTGAAAATCTTCGCCTATGTAGAAGATATCGAAGGCCGCCATCGTGAAGGTCAGCAATTGGTGAGCCGTTACTACAATCAGTTGCTGGGTCTGGAGAGTGATCCGGCGTGCAAGGACGAAAGCCGTCTGTGTTATTTCAGTTATTCTCCCAATGGATACGTTGCTAGTCTCTATCAGGCATTTACTTTGGAACCATTAATGAGAAAAGAAGAAAACTCCTCTTCCGGAAATGAAAAACTTCCTCCTTTCCCCCTCCAAAACAACCCTACGGAAAATACTTCTGAAGACGAAATCAACAAGTTCATTTCGTCCTATATTTTCCTTCATCCCTTAACAACCGGGCAACGCCATTCCAACGTGTTCAAACTAGCCTGTGAAGCCTGCCGCCGCCACTATCCGCAAGAAAGCATATTACGCGGGCTAACAGTCTTTTTCGAGCACACAGATTTTCGTGCCGAAGAACTGATAAGCGTATTATCATCTGGTTACAAGCAAGTTAACAATCAGACATCCGCAACAGTTCCACCGGCTTATTCCCCCTGTCAAAAAGACATAAGGACAAAAGTCCCCTATGGTACTTTAGAAAACTCCGACAGCACCGAAGAAGCCTATTGGCTGGGAGAAGAATTCAGAAAAGAGACGCCTTTATTTCCTCGTGATTTGTACAATAATCTTCCCGACCTACTGAATGATTGCATCATCGAAGACGCGAGTGACCGCGAGCAAGACATCTCCCTCCTTTCCGATCTCACAGCACTAAGTGCGGCACTTCCACAAACTTTTGGAATTTATAATCACAAAAAGTATTCCACTCATTTGTTCTGTGTTATCTTTTCTTCTGCCGGTAGTGGCAAAAGCATTGCTCAAACCGGACGCTATCTATTGGAAGAAATACAGGCCGAAATACTGTCTACCAGTGAATCCATGCAAAAAAACTACCATACAGCGCACAACACTTGGCAAGCAGAATGTCAGCAAAAAAGGAAAAAAGGAGATACATATTCCGAAGAACCTCAAAGACCTCCTTTCAAGATGTTATTCATCCCCGCCACTACCAGTTACACCCGCATGCAAATTCAGATGCAGGACAACGGTTCGCAGGGAAGCATCATTTTCGATACGGAAGCGCAAACACTCTCCACAGCCAATCATCTGGATTGTGGGAACTTCGACGATATGCTCCGCAAAGCTTTTGAGCACGAAAACATTGATTCTTCCTATAAAGCCAACGGTATCAGTCCGGTTTATATCCGTCATCCTAAATTAGCCTTACTTCTGACGGGTACTCCCGGACAGATAGACAGTTTGTTAAGCAGTTGCGGGAACGGACTCCCCAGCCGTATTCTGACTTACACTTTCCGTGAAATTCCTCACTGGAAAGAAATGGGCGATGATTGCATTTCATTAGAAGACTCTTTCAAGCCGATTGCTCATCGTGTCTACGAACTATATAATTTCTGCCTGGCCCATCCTGTTCTATTTCATTTCACCCGTCCACAATGGCACCGTCTGAATGAGATTTTCTCACACATGCTGTCCGAGGTAGCCATGGAAGGCAATGATGATCTCCAAGCCGTAGTGAAGCGCTATGCCTTTCTGGTGATGCGTATCAGCATGATTCAAACCCGTATCCGGCAATTTGAAGCTAATGATCTTTCTCCCGAGATTTATTGTATAGATGCTGATTTCGAGCGTTCTCTTCAAATTGTCCTGTGTTGTTACGAGCATAGCCGTCTGTTACACTCATCCATGCCGGTCCCTTCGGTCCGTCCACTGAAAAATCCGAACGTTATTCGCAATTTCGTCAATGAGTTGCCAGATAGCTTCACTACAGACGAAGCGATCCGGCTCGGCGCAAAACACGATTTCAATCTCCGTAAGGTAACACGTCTTCTAAAATCGCTTAACGGAATAAAGATCAGTAAGATATCTCATGGTTCCTATATCAAGTTGAACAAGCAATAGTCACAACTGTCTTTTTTGTCCTTTTGTCCTTTTGGAAAATCGGAAAAACATTGGAGGATTTGAAAAAAACATCTCAATAATTGAAATCAAACATTGGGAAGTTTCGATACAAATCTCCCAATGTTTTTTCTATTTATCTATGCGCCTGTATACGTCACTATGCGTCATGCCGATTCCCCGATGTATTACTTTTGTCATGTAATCGATTACAAAGTTATCAGAAATTAACAATTAAAATTTAAAAAGTTATGGCACAGAATTACACTCTCATGGCTCGCAAGAACCTGTTGAAACCTGATGAAACTCCGAAGTACTATGCAGTGGCGCGTAGCGGTCGTAAAGTGACTGTCAAGGAAGTCTGCAAACGAATCTCCGAACGTTCTTCTTATTCAAAAGGAGAACTGGAAGGTTGTATCGGTGAGTTCCTGCTCGAAATAGTCAACGTACTGGATGAAGGAAATATCGCCCAAATGGGTGACCTGGGCAATTTCCGCATGAGCATCAAAACGGGCACTCCTACCGATACGGTAAAGGAATTCAAGACATCGTGCATCGATAAGGGCAAAGTACTCTTTTATCCCGGAAGTGATCTCCGCAAATTGTGTAAGACGCTGGATTATACATTGTATAAGAGCGATTCTTCGGCAGATTCGGACAAAGATCCGCTTCCTGATGACGGTGACGACAATCAAGGAGGTTCCGGCAGTGGGGTAACTCCGGATCCGTCAGTATAATCAACCGATTGTTGTTGGGTTATTGAGTTCAAAATGTATAAGTATTTATTCTTTAATTTAAATTCGTATGAAAAAGCAACTTTGGAAAAACATTCTCCAGTTTATTGTAACTATTGCAACGTCGGTCATTTCGGCCTTGGGTGTAACGTCCTGTATGGGACAGTAATCTTCTGATCATCTATATGGAAAAACCAGAAGATAATTATCTCCCCCGTGAGATTAAGTTATTGGTGATTCATTGCAGCGCAACGCGCTGCAATGTTCCTTTCACCGTAGAACAACTTCGGCAATGTCACCTGCAACGCGGATTCAAGGATATCGGCTATCACTTTTATATCACCCGGGACGGAGAGCTTCATCACTGCCGTCCGATATCAGAGCCGGGTGCACACGTGAGAGGCTTCAACCGGCACAGCATAGGCATTTGCTATGAAGGCGGACTGGACGAAAATGGGTGTCCGGCAGATACAAGAACCCAAGCGCAGCGCTGTAAGCATCCGATAAAGTACACATTGTATTTTCATAAAATAGAAAACTCGATATCAACTTTAGTCAAAAGCTAATATCGAGTTTTTTTTATTCTTCAACATAAATATTTAAACTCCAATTGGATTCGTGTTGGATTTCTCTAACTTCCAAACATCCGGAAGAAGTTCACGAACATTTTTCCCGGAGTCCTTTTCCAGATAGTATGGAAGTTTGGCTATGACATCATTCAGCCATTCCCTTGGGTTAATTTCCTGTGCTTTACAGGTAGCTAATAGTGAGCATATGATTGCTGTATTTTCAGCAGCCTCGTGGTTACCACAAAAGAGGAAGTTCTTTCTGGACAAAGTAAGTGGTCTAATCGCATTTTCCGCCAGATTATTATCGATTTTCAGATTTCCATCTTTCAGGTAATTCTTCATTCTTGGCCAAAGAGGATAAGTATAGGTAATAGCTTGTCCCATGCGACTTCTTGGTGGTACTTTGCCATAAGTCTGTTCCACCCATTTTTCAAAGGAGTCAAGTATGGGAGTTGCCAAACGCTGGCGGAGTGCACATCGTCCCTGCGCATCGAGTTTCCGGGCATCTGCTATCTGCTCAATATGATATAGTTCCTGTATTTGTTTAAGAGCATATTCAGCAAGTGATCTATTTTCATCCAGTGCCAGCTCCATATGTCTTCTGATATGGGCCAGACAGGCAATAAGGCACACGTCCTTAGTGCCATCAAACGCATTGTAGGCACTGTATCCGTCACTTTGAAGATATCCTTTGAAGTCCTTTAATAAATTTCTGATTGTCTGTCCGGATCGGGAACCGTCATCATAATGGAAGATGACCTGTTTTTCCATAACTGCCCTGACCATCCATAAATACTCCTTATCGGTTTTTCCCTTTCCTTTGTTGATGACCCGTACTGTGGTTTCGTCGACCTGAACATATCCGCTGCCCGTTACGAGCTTTACTAATTCCGAATAAAGAGGACTTAATAACTCACATACCGGCTTAAACCACCCGCTTAAAGTACTTTCCGGCAGTCGTACACCCAAATGTCTGTATTCCTTTACCTGACGGTAAAAGGGAACATGATATTCATATTTCTGCAGAAGTATTTCGGCTAGCAAGGAAGGTCCTGCCAGACATTTGTATATAGGGGAAGGTGGAAGCGGTGCTATTATGACACCGCTTTCACCCTCTTTGGGAAGACTTAAATTATTTTTGAGTCCGTATTTGGGACGTACTGTCTCTTTGACATATAGCTTTCCCGGTTCAAATTCAAGCGTACGTGTGCGCTCTTCACCTATACGACGATATCGATTCAGATCCACATTATCAGGTTCGACAATGACTTCCACAACGGGCAGCCCCTCTAACAGTTCCCGATTACGGCGGGATTCTTTTTTCTTTCCGTCCGGTTTACATGTCCTAGTGCCTACGCCAGTCTCCACAAGATCCGTTTCCTCTTGCCTGGGATTAGCCAAGGTATCAAACAAGGCAAGCTGGTTGGGATCCAAGGATGCCAGCTTTTCACTCTTTCTGCCGAAAAGCTGTCTGTTTAACCAGGCTACTTGCGACAGGAGTTCCTGTACTTTTTGCTGCAGTTCTCCCGTCTGTTCCATAAGTTTCTGATTTGATTCTACAAGGGTACGATTTGTCTCCAGAAGCCCTTTTATTTGCTCCTGTTGATTCTTGATTATTAGTTCCATCGTATCTGTATGAATCATTCTTTTTAGTATCTTATTATAATGTAAAGATACTGAAAATCGTACAGCTATACAAGTTTAGGAAGCTCTTTTTAATCAATAAAATCCTTCTTTTCGACCGGCTTTAAGACGTTTGAGTCTATCACTCGGATTATCGGTTATGCCTTCCACCATCAGTACTAAATCACGCCATTCCATGGGATAGGAACGGCTTTCACTATCATAGGAAGGAAGTCTGAAGGTACCTTCCTCAAGGCGTTTTATGTATAAAACCATACCTCCGTCTTCGGCATGCAGAAGTTTCATGGTTGTTCTGCTTCGGTTGACAAAGATAAACACATCGCCAAGTCGAACGTCATATCCCATTTTATCATGAACAAGCCCACAAAGGGAATTTATTCCTTTGCGCATATCTGTCTTCCCGGGACACAGGAAGTAGCGCATCGTATCATTCAGGCAGAACATGGCTACATAATTTACTGATCAGGCCATAAATAATCTCCGGATTACTTAGGATGTTGAGGTGGATCTTTATGCCGGATGGAAGTTCTATGGTTACATGCCTGTCACCACATGATGAAGTGGGAATGGCAGGAGTATGATTAATATTAAGAGGGATAAACGAATCACCTGTAGGTTCGGTGTGTTTGGTATATGGGTGACTCAATCCATATTTCTTCTTCCAATAATGAAAACAGGAAGCAGGATACGATTCATTATCACAGAAATCCTTTATGGTTAGTCCGCTGGACTGTTGGCGCTGATATAGCGCTAAAAACTCTTCTTTACTCATTGATCGTTTCATAACTACGTTTTTGAACGCAAAGTAATAGAAGAGTTTTTAGGTCTACAATGTGTACTTTATCGGATGCTTACGCAGCGCTTTGCATTGCTTGCCCTGTTAACGATACTCAGACATCAGTATCCGGAAGCGCAAATCCTGGGGCATTATCAACTCAGTGCTTCGATTCATAAAGCTTGTCCATGTTTTGACTGTCGTAAGGAGTATATGGATATATAAAAAGAACTACGGGAGCTGTCGAACGTGCAGTCCCCCGTAGTTCTTTTTATGTTTATATCATTTATAAATCTCCCGGCTTTCCCAAGTAATAGGTAATAAGCCGTACTTCTCTCACAGAAAAAGCTTTCGTTTTCGGATGAAAGTCCGTAGCCAGTATCTCATCCATCAATGGCTTGCATTTCCGCATCCAACGCCGAAGTTTATTGACCGAAGCACGGATAGTCAAATCAGGAAAATACATCTGGGCTAACTCTTGTTTATTATAACATTTCACTACAAATTCTAAATGTTCCATCGTTTCTTTATTACTGTTTTATATGCTATAAAGTTATAAAAAATTAAACAAATAAACAAAGAAAGAAGATACTATTATCCGATATAATGAGAATAAAAAGAAAATATCAACTATCTTCACAGACCGTTGATATCGTGGGAAATTAACACCAGATACACCTCCGGTGCCAGGGCGTAAATTAGAAAGGTACCGTCGTACTCTTTCTAATTCACAAATGTAGGAGAATCATGCGTTCAGCATGAAACTAGGGACCTACATTCTCTTCATCTCACATACAAACACTCTATTAGTGCTGATTACATCTCAACATTTTATTTTATACCACTCTTAAAACTTCTTTCCAAAGCAAATGTTTATAAAAGTCTTCACTAATATTTTAAAGTCAAACCACCACGAGCGATGTTGCAGATAAAACAAGTCATACCGCAAACGGCGTAACATCTTGTCCATCGTATCCGTATAACCATTATACAAAGTTGCATATGAAGTCACTCCCGGACGAATCTGATACAAGAACTGATAACGGGGATCATGCTTAATAATCTGATCAATATAGAATTTACGTTCCGGACGGGGACCGATAAAAGCCATATCTCCACAGAAGACATTCCACAACTGTGGCAACTCGTCCAAATGGTGTTCGCGTAGAAATCTTCCTATCTTAGTCAATCGAACATCTCTTCCCCCCGCATAAAGTTGAGGGCCCATAGACTCTGCATCCAATCGCATACTGCGAAACTTATAGATATAAAACGGCCGTCCGAAACGCCCGATACGCTCTTGCTTAAATATAGCTGCCCCACCATCTTCCCGTTTCACAGCTATATAGCAAATCAAAAATAACGGAGAAAAAACGATCATTAAAACTGCTGCAACGATACAATCCCCTATTCGCTTTACATTGCGCTCAAAAGCATTCATTCCGTCCGGAATGAAGTCCTCACTATACCCCATAATAATTTAATTAGAAAATTTAAATACAATACCGTTTATTTGATATATTTAAAAATGCCGCGAAATGCGTAATTAATGAAATAGAAAGCACTTCTAAAGTATCCAAGTTTCTCAATATTCATATAAATATTCCAAACCCATGGAAGTACTTTTATTTTATTAGAAGACAAAGAAGATTTTCGAATTCTATATTCAGCCAAACAGCTTTGCGTATTCACTGCTAAATAACCTTTTTTTAATATGGAAAGCCATAATATATAGTCTTCATGACCTTCAGATACAAAAAAATGTTTTCCTGTTTTTAAAGTATCATATACTCCTGTAGAACAACCTATAACATTTCCGCAAAGTAATTGATGATAGGTACAACTTTTAGGAGCTAATATTACTCGTCCATATCTGTTTCCTGATTCATCAATCTTCTCATAATTTGAATAAACTACAGCTATATTAGATGTATTAAAAAAAGGAAGTTGTCTTTCTAGTTTTTCAGGTTTCCATAAATCATCGCTATCAATAAAAGCTATAAAACGTCCTTCAGCTTCCTCAATAGCTTTATTCCGAGGAATAGTAGCAGAACCAGAGTTCTTCTCCAAACACAAAAGTCGAATCCTTGAATCTAGTTTACAATATTGTTCTACTACTTCTTTCGTATTATCGTGTGAACAATCGTCCACAATAATCATTTCCCAATAAGGATAAGTCTGATTTAAAACAGATTCAATTGTTTTAGAAATAAATCTAGCTGAATTATAACAAGGAGTAATAATAGAAACTTTGTCTTTCATATCAAAAAAGAAGCCAACTCTTCAACTGAATTTCTTTTCCATAAGGTGAATGTGCCCACAATTTTGGAGCAATCACAATTTTCTCAGAAGAGTCATTTAGCCAAGCAGCCCACCAACTAAATGAACTATTAGCTATTATATTTATTCTACAACAAGACATTAATTGCATATCAATATAACTCTCAACGCCCGAGTTCCAATCCACCAAAATAAATGGATATCCTTGCACTAAAGGCAATATATATGTTTTACACCATTCTATATCATTAGAAAAAAGGTAAAATTGAGGCGTATCATAATTATTTAATACATAATCAATAGCTTTCTTATAATAATTGAGATCACAAAGTCCACCAAACAATTTATGATGTAAATAATCTCCTCTACGAATATGTAGACTAACAGGCATTTTCGCATATTGAATCTCCCTTATCACTTTAGCATTTCGCCCGACAAGTTCTTTTTTAAATGTAAAAGTAGAACGCACTTCTGTCTGAGCTTCTATAAAATATTCCCAATTTTGCCAATATCCTTCATAATATCGATCACAGTTACTCCAAACTTCGGACATAAACTTAAAATCATATTTTTCGACACACTCCGTTTTTCTTACAGGAAATATTTTACGAAATATTCTCTGCAATTTATAGATCTTAATATAAAAAGATAGTTCTCTAATTTCTTCCCGAGAGGCATACTCTGCATCTATATCAAAAATTCGTTTCAGTTCAAATCCATTATGCAATCCATATGTTTCGAACATAGATATATCTATCTTTATTTTTTCTTTCGGATATTTTTTCTTCAAAGAAAGATAAAGTGCATATTGAAACATTTGATTCCCCAAGCCACCTATTATCTTAACAATCTTCATCTTTCTAAATATTATTTATCAATTAGTTTATTCAATTCAATTGTAAAATCTTGAAATTGACTTTCCCAATCTTTCTCTGTCACTACATACTCTTGCATTTTATATTTTACCAACGATAGTACTTCACGTTCTTCAAGAATTCGTCCCAATAGTTCACGTATTTTCTCTACAGAATAAGGATCAACAACAAAGCCTATTTCTTTTCTTAAAACTAAATCTCCTAAACTTGTTTTCTCTGAAAAAATACAAGGAACATTATAATGTAAGGACTCATGAAACTTATTCGAAATTGCATATTTCACGTTATAATCTTTATTAGGATATGCAGCCCAAACTATGTCTGAATTATAATATAAATATTCAATTTTGTCGTACTCATAACGCCCTGTAAAATAGACATTATCAATACCTTCACTATATTTCTCCAAAGCTTTTAAATCATGTCCTTCGCCATGAAAAAAAAGATTGACATCCGAATTATCTTTCACTGCTGAAACTAAATTCTTCAGTATCTCCAGATAGCGTACTCCACCAATATAAGATATATTTATCTTTCTAGTCGCATTCCGTTCATGTTCACTAATATGAGAAGCTGACAAAAGAGGTTTGTTTTCCAATATTGAATGAACATACTTTTCAGATCGATATAATGATTTATAAAATCTGGAGGCAAAAACAATCATATCTGTATTCCGCAAAGCAAAACGTTCAACAATCTTTAATACAGTCAATAAAACACTTGAATCTGCCGATGGTATATCTAGATTTTCATAAATCAATATTTGAGATTTTTTCTTAAAAATACTAGATAAGAAAAGCATATCCCAATGTGAAGCAACAATAACATCAGGGCTAACGCACTTATTACATTTCTTCAAATAGCGAAAATAGCCAAATAAATTGAATAGTTTTCTCAACAATTGTCCACCGGGTGAATACTTCTTGTATATATAGTAATTATTAGGTGAGGTAATATTCTTATCTTCCCTATTCCAGGCACAAAAAATCATTTGTACCTCTCTATCACTATAATGTTTACAAAGACTGTTAGCAATTTTTATATTCCGAGTATTAATCGGATACGCACTATCAATTATTAAAAAACGGATTATTTGCCTCATTTTTACCTAAATTGTATGTTTTCAACATTAAATATTAACTGATATGGTATATAAAGTGACTTAAAAGCATTATTGGAACCAATATAAATCATTGCCAAGAAGTAACCAGAAAAGCAAATAGCATAAAACAATCGATACTGAACTGAATACTTTCTCAATATAGAAGGGATCAAGAGACAAAAATAGACTAAAAAATACATTCCTAAACGGATCCCCAATGCTGGTCCTAAGATAAAAGGGAACAATAATGCAATGCCAATTATAGCAAACAATTTATTCTCGTATTCATCAATCCTTTTTAAATAAGCTAATAATAACAAGGATACAAATAAAGCGATTTGAATATACCTGACTATCCCCCCACCAGTATACTCATCCAATTTATCTATATAATAAGAGTATATATCCAATACATAAAGAACTCTTAACAGTATTTCTTTTGCAAGAAACAATATTGGAATAATAAACACAAGCATACGTAAACTCAAAAAACGATAGACCGGATATATAAATAATGCAGCTAGTGCAGATACATGAAATAATGCCGCAAATCCAACAACCAGTACATACTTAAATAGAGATTGCTTCAAAATGTATTTAAATCCCCAAAATGATATACTAAGTGCTAATATTTGACGAACAGAAGTAAAGGACTCTAAATAAAAAAAGGCTAGAAAAATTAATACCGAGAGCTGAAAATTTACAGAATATTTTTTAAATGAATGAAAAAATATAAGATAAGTTGGTAATCCAAATAATACAAAAAGTAGAGGAGGATTATCAAATAAAATAGCTATAATACAGAAAATCTGACTCAAGGGTTCCAGTCTTATAATCTGATTCACTTCTATTTTGTCAATATAATTATAGTAATTAATATAATCCCAGCCTACATCAAAACGAAATATCCCAATAAAAATAATGACAAATAATCCTACCAATTCAAAGAAATAATATCTTCTACTACCATCTGGAAAAACTCTCGATAAAAAAAACAAAGAAAGAACTATACAAATAAATAAAATGTAAAACAGCATTAATTATCTTATTTCAGTATTGAAACAATTTTACTACATGCCTTACCGTCTCCATATGGATTGACAGCTTTATGCATTTTATCATAATAATCGTCATTGTCTAATAGAAGTGACATTTCAGCAACTATTTTATCATAATCGGTTCCTACCAACTTCACAGTTCCAGCCTCCAATGCTTCTGGACGTTCTGTTGTATCACGCATTACTAACACTGGTATCCCAAGTCCTGGTGCTTCTTCTTGTATTCCACCACTATCTGTCAATACAATTGCACTTTTCTCCATTAAATAAATGAACGAAAGATATTCTAAGGGTTCTATAAAAAACATATTTGATGTGGAATATTTATCAAACACCTTATGAATAGGTTCTCTTACATTTGGATTTAAATGCATCGGATATACAAAATCAACATCAGGATATTTATCTGTTAACTTTTTAATCGCCATACAAACCTGCATAAACCCCTCTCCAAAATTTTCTCTGCGATGCCCTGTTATTAATACTAATTTTCTCTTGTTTTCCAATCGACTAATATCATATCCAGCCTGTTTCAAACTATCTGCTAATTGTGCATTTAAAGTTTTATTTTGCTTTATCATATCAACCACCATATAAAGAGCATCAATAACTGTATTACCAGTTATAACAATCCGTTCTTCTGGTATACCTTCACTCAATAAATTTGATTTACTTAATAAAGTAGGAGCAAAATGATAAGTAGCAATACGTCCTGTAATTTGTCGATTCATTTCTTCCGGCCAAGGACTGTAAATATTATATGTTCGTAATCCAGCCTCAATATGTCCAACAGGTATTTGTTGATAAAAAGCAGCAAGAGCCGCAGATGTTGATGTCGTTGTGTCACCATGAACTAACACAATATCAGGATGAACTTCTCTTAAAACATCACGCATTCCGAGCAAAACCCTAGTTGTAACATCATACAAATCCTGACCTTGTTTCATAATATTCAAATCATAATCAGGCTGAATATTAAAAAGTTTCAGTACTTGATCTAACATCTCCCTATGCTGTCCTGTTACACAAACAAAAGTTTTTACTGTTTCTGAATATTTATGAAACTCTTTGACTAATGGAGCCATCTTTATGGCTTCAGGCCTTGTGCCAAACACCAACATTACTTTCTTTATCATTATTGTAATATTTTTCTAATGTATAATCGTAATTCATTAATTATTAAATAGAAGCGTAGGAAACTAATCAAAAAAAACACAGGAGATAATTCACAAATAGCTAAAACGATTTTATAAGGCCCAGGCATAAAGGATATTGCAACAGAACTATTCAACTCATTCAAGTAGAAAAATAAAAGTTCATTTCTTTTTTTATGAGATAATTTCTTATCACTAAAAAGAGATAAAATAGCACGCAAAACATATACATTCTTTTCTACTTCAATAAACGTCATAAAATGTTTTTCTGCTATTTCATGTTTCTCGCAATTCTGAATACGTAAATTATAGGATAACCTAACATAGCGAATAAACATACTATGTGGAATGAAGGCAGAAGTTAAAGACTCTTGCTTTCTTTTCACATATAAATAACCAGAATTCTGTATAAAAGATAATGTTTGTACATATAATAAAAACTGTAAAGAAAAAACATGGTCCTCTCCAAAAGAAAGGCTAGAATCAAATTGAATATGATGCTCAATTATAATTTGTCTTTTAAACAACCGTGCCCACGGTGAATTAAATATGTGTTTTTCTTCTGCAAATATGTAGACAGATTTCCATTCTCTGACAGATAATTGATCCATTCCGCTAAAGGATATGATATTTTGTACTTCTTTATCCTCATTAACAATTTTATAGCCTTGTAAATATAGATCAGCATTTTCTTCTCCAATCCAAAAAGAATTGAGAAAATCCGGTTCTATTAAATCGTCTGAATCAACGAAACAAATATATTCTCCCTTCGCTTGATATATCCCTCTATTTCGAGCAACAGAGACACCTGAATTTTTTTGATGTAATACTTTTATTCGACTATCTTTTACAGCAAACGAATCACAAATTCTCCCACAAAAATCAGGGCTCCCATCATCAACTAAAATCAGTTCCCAATCCGTAAATATCTGATTTATTATACTATTAATACAGTCTTCCAAAAAAGGTTCACTTTTATATACAGGAACTATAATTGACACTTTCATTCTTTTATTTTTTTGAAAAAATAGAATAGCATTAATTTGAACACTTTAAAGGGCAAATTTGACAATAACAACTTTAGTCTTGTTATTATTGTAAGATCTTTCTCTAGTATATAACATATTCCTAGCTGATTTTTAAGCCTCGTGTATGTCTCCTTATCTAAGTTCTGTTCAATAACTATTTTTTCAAGTAAAAACTTTGCATCAACCATATATTTAACTAATAAAGGAAACTCATAAAACAGTCTTTTTTCCTTTATAAAATTTATTTTCAAAAAAAATATTTCACAATAACTATTAAAACTTTTTATTATATTCTTAGGATCCGTCATTATTGAATTTTCTCGAACACGATAAAGGTACGTCCTTTGAAAACAGACTCTTAGATTATTACAATAATAGAAAAGATTAAAGGACCATAACGAGTCTTCATGTATTATCCCCTCGCGAAACCACAAGTCATATTTTAAAAAAAAACTCTTTTTCACCAGTTTATTCCAAGCCATTTCATATAGACTATACGAAATAAAGGCATTAAATATTTCTTTTTGCTTATCAAAGATAGCAACACTTGTATTTAATCTTGGTATATATTGATTATCTCCAATCAAATCAAAATCGCCCATTATAACATCAGGAAAACTCTGCAAAGAAAGGTTAGATAATAATTCAATGGTATTTTCTACTAAGATATCGTCAGAATCCAGAAAATATAAATAATCTCCTTTCGCAATTTTAACACCTGAATTTCTTGCAGCAGACAAGCCTTTATTTTCCTGATGATTTATTATTTTAAATAAAATATTTCCTTGATAAACAGATAAAAGACGATTGACAACCTCCATACTCTGATCAGGGGTACAATCATTTACTATAATACACTCTAAAGTTCCTTTATATGTCTGATTTATAACTGAATACAGACAACTTTCAATATATTGTTCTACATTGTAGACGGGTATTATTATAGAAACATTTACCATATCACTAATCAATAAAGTATATATTATCTAAATCTTTCAACCATGTTTCATAGAAGAACCTATTTTTTCCATATGAATTATCGAAAAAAACAAAAGGCTTATTTAATAGAATAGCCAAAATGGCAACGTGTAATCTTGTTGTATATATTTTATTATAACGACAAAGAAATCTTCCTCCTTTTTTTATTAAATATGTTTTCAAAAAAATAGAAGCAAAAGCATTTGCTAGCTTGTATTGTTGAAAATTAATCAACTTACCCAATATTTTAAATCGAATAGATATAAACTCCATAGTAGGCCAATCCCTTATATCTACCAGATGCTGATCCTCTATAATATAACTTTCATAATTTTTCGCACAAAATTCAATATCATTTCTCTTTAAGTACAGAACCTTAGAAGTACTTTTTCCACTATATTGATTTAAAGTTTGTTGAGAAATACAGAATGCCATGTCAGGTAATAACAATAAATTATTTTTATAGAAATATGAGCCTAATATATCCCAAGACTTTGTATCTCGAACACAGATAGTTAGATTAGAATGTTTTCCCATTAACTCTGCATCTCTCTCTAATATTTTTGTATCCTGATAATGAACACTTTGTGGTAATATAATAATCTTATTATCAGGATATAGTTCTACTATTTTTAATCTAAACTCTTGATGTACACGCCACAGATCTCCAAAATTCCCACCGCCTTGCAATAAAATTGTTGTATCCTTGGGTAATGGCTTATAACTAAAAGTCTGATATGAACATTTTGAAATACATTGAGAAGACAGTTGTTTTAGAAAATTTTCAGTTCCCTCCCAAATCAAAATATCTCCGATATTAGTATAATAAGGTAAATCCCATAATACATAAGAATCCGATATCAAAGGAGTCAACGTATTAACTATCAAATCTCTCAAAAAAGCCACCTTTCCTGAAAAATTCATTTTATTATATGCTTTAAAATTGCTTTTACTGAATTTCCAACTTTCTCTTTTATCTTTCTTTGAACTGCTAACTTATATATTCTTTTATTAATCACCTCTTTCTCCTGTTCTGTATATTCTTTATTAGATTCATACAATTTCGTACTCATGAAACTTTTCATTTCAGGTTTAAGCCATTCACTACCATCATTACATATTCGATTTCTCAACTCAGCATAAGTTGGAGCATCCAATTCTGGAATATCTCCTAATACTATATATGAATGACCATTATAACAATGATATTCCAAACAATTATTACCGATAGGACAGAAGTTTATAGGCTTTTCGACATCTTCAAATATATTCTGATGAATCAAAGATTTGTAACATTGAGTCATTATTCCAGTTCCAAGATTTAGATAAAAAGACCAATCACCAGCATAGCAAAACTCTTTTCTTTTCACCTCAAAAATCTTCATCTTATAATCAAAAATAGCAGATTTAAAATTACCCCAGATTTTATTATATTCCTCCTTGTCTAGACAAGTTAGAATTGGTAATTTTTCAGGATCTCTCTCATCTCTAGCAATCGTAACATGAGGTATTGCACCGACTTCTTCAAGTGATTTTTGATTCATCTCATCAATAAAAGGAATCAACTCGTCCGAAGGAGTTACTTCCAAAGTGAAAGAACACCCTACGTCTCTTATTTTTTTTATGTTAGAGAAAAAACGCTCTAACAAGTTCTTCTCTTTCAGTTCTAAATAATGGTATGAAAATTTAAAAAATAACCTCTTCAACAATTCTGGTGGAAAAGAAATAATTTCATCGAAACGTTTAGAAATAGTAGCATTAGTTACAACCATTACATAATGCCCTTCCTCTAGAATAGCGCGAACATATTCTAATAATTCTTTTGAAATAAGTGTCTCACCAGCAGCACAGAAATTAATTAAACATGTTCCTCCTAACCTTTCTTTAGATAGAGCTTTTCTAACAGTCTCAGCAGAATATTTCAACTTAGGTACCTTATTAGCAAATAACCCATGTTGTACAATATAACAGTAATGACAACGTAAAGTACAGGTTGTTATGGGAACATAACAATCAATATACCTCTTAATTTTATCCATATTATTCTAGAAAACTAAATTTATAATTATTCTTAGCCAGCCATTTAATTGATTGTCTCAATTTTATTCTATTAAGAATATTTCTATGTCCATTCATTGCCCATTCATGAGAAAAAAGCGTAATCGTATCTTTATTTTGATAATTTAATAATTCCAAAGGAAAACATTCCATTCTTTCTATTCTTATATCTGTCTTATGATAGTATATACTCGTAGAGCATATAAGCTATCACTTTGCAAACGATTCAAATTATAACTTATCCTCCCTTCATCATCCGCACCTAATAAATGATAAACCCTATATTTTTTAAGAATAGCAATCATATTATCGTCTGCAAAATAATAATGTAATCTCAAGCATGGGGCTAAAGAAGATTTTCCAGCCCAATGTAAAATAGATTTTTTTACATTCAAAAAAGAACGTTCAAATTCTAACGACTGTTCTTTTTTATCAAAACGTGGTTCAATAGCATGATATCCGAACTTCAACCATTCTGAATTTTCTATAAATTCATTTCTAAATTTATCAGGAACTTCTGTTATTACAAAATTATCCGCTTTTTCATACACATAAAGACTAAAGACTGCACCATAGACATCATGCAATTCTTTTAATGATTTTAAAAAAGGTTGTTGAAAAACAGAGGTATAACGCAAAGTATCTTTCAAGTCTTTTATACAAAGATAAACATCATCAAAACTTATTTGTACAATCTTATTTGGGGAATTTGAAGGTATAGGAACTGAAACATAAATATAAACAGAAAATATTACTATTAATGCAACAATAATAGATATCAAACTAAATATAATTCTTTTACTAACTCTCATAAAATCATTTTTTTTAATTTTCCTATTAAAACAGATTTAATATACAACTTTTCATTATGATTTAGTCCTATAAACCAAGAACTAATAAGCATACTGAATGTACTGCAGATAGTAACACAAACTAAGCGTATTAATCCTTCACTCATCATATTGTGAATCCAATATGGTAATATACATGAGAGTATCCCCACAAGCATTGATACACCTAATACATTAATAAAAAAATGACTGATTGAAACTTTAATTAAAAAATTGAGAATTATTATACGAATAAAAATTGATATTATTGATAGTAATATTGCAACCAAAAATGTAGAATAAGGCGGACAGCCTAATTTCAAAAATAAATAAGAGATAGGAAGATTTAGCAACAATAACCCTCCTACCATAACCTGATATAATTTTATGTTTCCTGTAGCTTGTACAGTTGCACCAATTACATATGTGAACGACTCAATAAGAGAATTAATAACAATCAAACGAATAAATAAAATTGTATACTCAGGAATTTGTCCTAACCATATCGCTAATATATATTCTGTTTCTAAGATAATTGGAATAGAAAATAATAACAATAGAAAAAATGAAAACTTTGCCCCTGTAAAGAAGAGTAGAAACATTCGATTATAGTCATTACATGCGTATGATTTCACAATTTGTGGATTCATCGCTATAGTAAAGTTTTGAGTAAAACTATTAAGAGCTGTATTTACTTGATAAGTTATACCACGCGCAGCATTCACAACAGGACCAAAAAAAATATTCAATGCCATATTTACTCCTTGATCTTTCAAAACATAAGCCATACTTCCCC
Organism: Bacteroides caccae; assembly: GCF_002222615.2. Classification (NCBI taxonomy): domain Bacteria; kingdom Pseudomonadati; phylum Bacteroidota; class Bacteroidia; order Bacteroidales; family Bacteroidaceae; genus Bacteroides; species Bacteroides caccae. Next base: position 3,649,572 of record NZ_CP022412.2, read on the forward strand.
ATAAACTCCACCCAGAATAGCTAAGCATACCTTTAAAAGTACTCTTATCATAAAAAAGACTAGGATTATATTCTCCAAATTTTCTCTTACAATAAATATGATAAACTAAAAATAAAAGAATAGTAGTTACAAATAACAGAAAACCATACGCTATAAGTTTATCACTATTACAAGTATTGATAAAAAAAGCTATAAGTAATTTACTTGATGCATCTAAAATACCCATATATGCATAAATTGTCATCTTCTCATGAGCTATTATTTCTGCATTTAATGGGACTTGCATAATTGTCACAACACAACTAAGAACAGAAAATTGATAAATTATATTAGCAGCAAACAATCTTTCAACAGGTATAATCAGCTTATTATTCACAAACCATAGTCCTATTGTCTCCGCTAATATGAGAATAATCCCAGCTAGTATTAGATGTATAGTAAAAGCTGTACGAAAGTTTTTTTCTAATCCTATTCTATTTTCCCTCCCTAATTCATAAGTAATAAAACGAGAGGTCGCGGAACTTAATGCTCCATTAAAGAAAGAAAATAAAGTTATAACTCCAGCAACGACATTATAAATTCCATAATCCTCTATACCTAAAGCTTTTAAAACAATCCTAGAAGTATATAAATATACAATCATAACGATGCTTAATCTAATATAAAGCATCATTGTATTCTTTGCTATAAGATTATTTTTAGAACTAGACATTAAGTTTATGAAACGATTTATTTCTTTGTGCGTTTTATTCTCAATCTATTCCATATTTCTTTTCCTAGTAGTTCCCAACTAATTACACAAAACACGGATAGAAAAACAAATAGCAATATACATATCTTCATTCCAATACTAGAAGCTTCCAAAGGAATTACTGCCGGTTCAACAACTGCAAATACAGGTTTTTCTTCCTGCACTTTTGCTCTAGCTACTTGCAACTGATTAGCCACTTGACTATATACTTGATAAGCCAGACTCATATCATTTTGTAATCTTTCCTGTTCAGTACGTACACTTTGAAGAATCAGATTATTATGAGTATCCATATAGCTAGCATATTTCTTTTGTGCAATATAATATTCTAACCGACGTTCTTTGAATAATCTTTCCAAATAAGCACAGTCTTCTTTAGCTTTAGAAGTACGATAATTAATAATATATTCTTGTAATTTATGAATTACAGAATCAGCAACAATCGCAGCAATCTCCGGATCTTGTAAAGTTACAGAGATACTAGTAATAGCAGTTTTATTATTCACTGATGCAGTTATTGCTTTTCTTAATGAACTTATTTTATCTGTTTCTTCTCTTGTCAATTCAATAGTTGTTTTTTTTATTTCTCCGATAGTAATAATATTATTTTCATTTGTGAATAAAGCCTTCACACCACTAATAATAATACCTGGCATAGTAATCACATAATTCCACCAAGGAGAAGATTGTTCACCCAAATAGGCTTCCAAAGTATTATTCGATTCCGCAGAAGATATACCAATTTTCATCCGCAAAAGCTCTAATAAAAAAGGAGTAGAAGCTACAATATCAGATGAAAGAGAGGCATTTAAAGCATCCAAATTCTCCCCCAAACTAGCTCCACTTCCCAAAAAAGAAGCCGCAAGTCCTGCTAAGCCATTTCCACCTTTAGAGCTACCCATTTCAGGAGATAATGTAACTTTTACCGTATATTGTTTTGGAATACTCAATGCTACAATAATACCAACAAGCATCCCTATTCCCACAGCCTTATATATCGTTTTACGAATGTCAATTATATTGCGGAAAATATCAATTAAACCAACTTCCATTCCATTTCGATGTTTCTCACTCTCTCCCAATGATGAGTTCCCATTACTAACATACTGATTTTCAATCATAAGAATCAAGAATTCATTTTTTTATTAAATTAGCAATAGAGGCAACCATCATTCCCAAAGTACTGAATGTAGTAGCATAACTCAAAATGTTTCCGATATTAGTTTTCTTCTTAGCCTTACTAGGAATAATTATCTCACAACCGGGTTCAACTTGTTTCTTGCCACTACCCTTCACCTTAGTCACCTGACCATTCATATAAACAATGAACTTCTTACTCTTCTTCGCATTCTCTGAATAACCTCCCGCTTGATTTAGATAATAGTCTACATCCTTGCCTTTCATATAAGAAACAGTATTCGGAACCATGACGGCACCATTGATTGTTACCGTATTGTTATTATTGGGAATAGAGACTACATCACCCTCACGCAACACAATATCTGCCGTACTTCCGGGATTGGCCAACGCCTTCTCCAAATCGATACCGACCGTAAACGTATCCTCCACACGGACACCCAGGGAATCAAGCATAGCCTCACCCAACTGACGGCTCATCAAACGGATTACATCACCCATACGTTTCTTCTCACTCGCATTGGCTACACGGGTAAGCTTTGCACCACGAAGATAAGCGTAGTTGGTGGCTCCGCCGGCTTTGTTGATCAAGTCTGAAAGACGTTCCTCCCTGCTGGTCATCGCATAGGAACCGCCGAAAAGTATTTCTCCTTCGACTGAAACATTTTGTTGAGGTTGATAACCGGGACTGCGACGAACATAAACCTCATCGTAGGGCTGAAGGACAAAGCCGGGACGACCGTCAACTACAAAACCGTCCTTTAAGGCAAACGTATACATCTGACCGATAGTATCATTATCAACTGTACTATACGGGTTCTTTATTCTGCGGGATACATCAACACGGACTACGGAAGCGGCTTCACGCAGGCCGCCTGCCTGGATGATCAAGTCCTCAAGGGTCATGTTATCCGCATAAGGATACGAGTCAGGCTGAGCCACTTCACCGTGGATGACCACATTACCCCTGTCCTCCAGGTCATGAATACTGGGAATATAAAGAATGTCATTCTTCATCAGGGGAAGATTGGGGGAAGTACCCTCCATGATAGACTTGATATCCAAAGGGATTACTTCGGAAGTCAGGTCCTCACGCTGACGGTAAAGGACAGCACGGTTCAGGAACGCATCACCGGTAAGGCCCTGGGATTCGTTGACCAGTTCGCGGACGGTATTCAGCCTGCCGTTCAGTTCGTAGATACCGGGACGGTAGACCGCACCGCGGATTTCAAGCTTGTTGATGAAGCGGTTAAGGATAGCTTCGGCCGTCACAACATCGCCGTTGCGCATCTTATAGACACTGTAATCCATGTCCTTGACCGTGTTGACTTCATATTCCTGACCGTTCTGGCGGACCACACGCAAAGAACGGGTGTAGGCGTCGGCTTCAAAGCCGCCGGCATAGCTGATAAGCGTGGAAAGGTTCTCGTCCTTCTTCATCTCAAAACGCATCGGACGTTTCACCTTGCCGTCGATCTTGACCAGTACCTCATAAGCGGGAACTATCACAACGTCACCTTCCTGAAGACGGATATCGTCCTGAATGTTACCTTTCATGATAAACTGGTAGACGTCGATTGTAGCGATGTTCCTGCCGTTACGGACCAGTTGGACATTGCGCAGGCTGCCGATGTCACTCACACCTCCCGCACGGTAAAGCGCGTGAAAGACAGTGGCAAAGGAGGAAAGGGAGTAGGTGCCCGGCTGGACCACTTCACCCATGACATTGATCTGGATAGTACGGATGCTGCCGAGTGTCAGACGGATGTCAGAGGTCGGGTCGTTCGTATTATTAAGACCGTTATAGATCTTGTTTAATGTTTTTTTGAGATAGTCGTTCGCTTCAGCGATCGTAAGTCCGTTCAGGTTGACGGGGCCTATCTTCTGGATATTGATAGTGCCGTCGGGAGAGATCTGCTGGCGGATAGTATTCTGGCTCGCCCCCCAGATATCGATTATCACTTCGTCACCGGGACCAAGGTGGTAATTCAAGGGGGTGGCGATATTGACACTGGGTTCGAAGGTCAGATTACGGGTGTTGAAGATGTTACGTCCGAAGACCTGATTACCGCGTGCGAGGTCTTGGGTACTAGGGTGGTCCTCCAACATATCCGAGGTGTTCTCCTTCATCTCTTCACGAAGGCGGGATTCGTTGATATCCGTACCCGTGGCATTGGAAGCGTTCACGTTGTTCTGCTGCTCATAGAGCTGCTTCACACGCAGGGCCTGCTCCTTGGTTACACCCTTGCGGGCCAGTTCGGAGGCCAGCTGCTTTTGTTCCTTACCCTGACGGATACCGTCCTTCACATATTCAAGTACCTGGGAATCGCTCATACTCTGAGCGAAAAGAGGAGATGATCCCGACAGAAGGATCAATAACAAAACACTAAACTTTCGAAGTATCATTGATTAAGTGAATAGGTTCTACATAACCGATCGGCATATCGACACAGGCACAGCCGAGCATATTCAAACGGACGGCAATCTTACTCCGGCCACCGACAGTCACCAGTTCGCCGACAAGGCCGCTCAAAGGACCTTTTATGACACGCACCTTCTCACCACGGGCCAAAGGAGAGTCATTCATACAGACGGCTTCATCAGAATAATCGAGCATGAAACGGAAACGGGCCATTTGCTCGTCGGGAATTACGGCAGGAGTACTTTCACCACGCATCACCATATAACGGCTGACAGTGGAAAAGGAAAGAACTTCCATACGCTCCTTGGGAGTCACATGAACGAACACCATCATAGGAAGTAAGACGGTATCCACCAGCTTACGGCGGTCGCTCCATTGATGAATCTGTTGCTGAACGGGAACAAAAGAATCAATTCCCATTTTGGATAAACGTTCGGATACCTTCTTCTCGTGATGCATACGAACGAGAGCGACATACCAACGTTTTGAGTGTGCTACGCCTTCCCCTGTCCCACAACTAGGCCCGGCATTTGCTGATTTCTTTTCTTGAAAAATCATATTTTTTTACCCCATGTTTATCTGTTACTTCTTAAGTAACGGATCATGCATTTGCAGACAGCAGCTAACAACAAAAAAAGGAAAATGAACCGCGATGAGGGTGGGACGATATGGAAACCTAATATTCGATATGAAAGTATTCCGAAATTAGGTAATAAAAGGTCATAGAGCATGAAAGCAAAATCTTCATGTTCAGATACTTTTTTATTATGTATTTAAGAGAAAAAGGAAAAAAAGAAGTTTTTACTTGTATGCTATTAGTATTTTTACCTATCTTTGCACCGAATAAATTTCCGTTACTTAAGAAGTAACAGTAATACTAAGCCCCTAAATCTTAGCATTTTAAACCTTTTCCTTCAGGCTATTTTAAATCTTCTAACGTAATAATAATTTTGTTTATTTACTTTTGTGCGTTCTTCCAATTCGAAACCTTTCAAATAAATCTGAGTTGTCTTAATTGATTTATGCCCTAGTGACTCACTGATCATCTCAATAGGAACACCCCTATATTTAGCAGTAGTAGCCCAGGAATGCCGTAAAGTATAAGATGTTACAGACGAATGCAACCTCAGCTTACGGGATAAACTTTTCAGATGATTATTGAATTTCCGTAATGCAGACTGATACTCACGATACGCACCTTCTTCCCCCCTTTTATACTCTCCACTCAATATATGGAAAAGATAATCGGGACGGTCGGAACAAGATGAACTATGATTATTACGAAGCAAAGAAAGTAACTCATAAGCAGAATCTATAATCTCCACACTCATGGGAGTACCGGTTTTCATACGGTTATACTTCAAGAGCCCCTGATTCAAATTTGACTTCTCCAGATGAGCCAGATCAACGAAAGGCATACCACCAAACTGAAACAGTAAATTAGCAATGGCCTGCGTATGGCGAAGTGTCTCCGTCTGCGGATCTTTGTTAAGCAACGTATGAAGCTCACTCAAAGGAAGTGCTTTCTTCTGGCGGGTATCAACTCCGGTAAACACATCACGAAACAAGCCATGTACATACGGAGCCTGACGAGCATCCACTCCCCTATTATAGATACAACGCAACATACGCATATACGTAGATATCGTATTTGGCTTTAAACGGGAGGCCGTCAGGTAATTGCTATACCTTTTTAAGTTTTCGCGGTTTATTTTGGTAAACTCAATAGACTGCGTACCACAAAACTGCGAGAAAGAACGGACCGCATTCTTATACACATGGGCCGTAGAATAACGGCCCTCCTTTCGCAAACAATCAATATAGTTGCTTGCACAAGTAGAAAATCGATTTTTCTTCATAATTCATTTCATATTATATTAATGAGTGAAAATATCACGGAATATACAAGATTTTCATTAAACCGAACATACTATTTATGGAATACTTACTGTTTTACATGAAAATCAGATATTCTTCCAGAAAATATGCAAATTGTAATCTCAATACCCCCTGCCTTATTCAGTTATAATATCATAAACAAAGAGAGGATAAACATTATTAAGTAAATGATTTATCCTCTCTCTTTATGTGTGGGTATATAGAAATTATTCCCCTAGATTCTCATACGTTTTACCGTCTTTGATTGCATCCGCTTTGAAGTCCTGGTAATATTCTTTGGCCAAAGCAGTATATTTCTTATACATCCGACCGGCAATTTCTATTTCATCCCCTTGTACAATTGGAGTACGTGCCTTATTGGGGGTAGATACAAATTGCAACTCCCAATCCCCCAGTTTACTATAAAAATCATTGGCACGGAAAGCCTCTCGTCCATGCGTCTGACGTAATCCCTCCTCCGAATAGGTTGTTCCATTATCGAGATGTTCCTGAAGCATGGCATAAAACTTCGTCCAACGCGGCAAATAATACCCTTTAATAAGTCCCGTCCATTCTCTCCATGAGTAGTCAAAAATAGAAGGATCTCCGTCTGCCCCCCAAATAGTGACTAAGGAAGTGGCATCATATTCTAACAGGTTCTTTTCTTCTTCCGTATCCCCCCAACTTCGTGCAGATGTCAGCCAACGGTCAAAATTAAATTCAGGACGTGTACGAAGCAGCTCGTCCACATCTTCCAGCATTTGCAAGAAGCGTTTGCTATGCAAAGCGAAAGCCTCTTTGTCTCTATTCAGGAAAGCTTCGGCAGCTCTTTTATGGATAACTTGTCCCATATTGGTCATCATTTGCCTTTGGACATCTATCA